>DATFMX010000080.1:0-8217 GCA_035266685.1 Solirubrobacterales bacterium | reverse complement strand
TGGGCACCGTCCGCTATCCGGGGGTCGCGTAACCATGTCAAGAAGATCATCGGTAAGCCGTGTGCGGGAAAACCGCACGCACGGATTGAAAGGGGGATGGGGAAACAGGCCCGCTCGGTACTGCGCCCCTGACTACCAATGAAAACAAACCGTCCGTTGGCCGACCGCGTGGAGGTTGCGGCGCCGGGCTTGGCCGCATTGATCGCGCGGGCGCTCGCCCATCTACCCGAGCCACTTCGCCGCCGCGCCCTTGGGGCCGCTTTCGACCGCGCCCGCGATGCATTTAACCGCGGTGACCTCGAAGCGGTCTTTGCCCTCTTCGACGCCGAGGTGGAATATGTCCCACCGCCGGCGCTGTACCAGGGCGCGCCACTGCAAGGACGCGAGGCGGTATTCACTTTCTGGCGAGATATTCTCGCCCGCTACGAGGACAGCACAATCGCGAACCTCTCCCTCGAGGAGGCTGTACCCGGCCGCATCGTGCGCGGCGCTCGTCTCTGTCATCGCTCCCGGGCCGAGGGGGCTCAAATCTCCTACGAGATCGTGCAGACGACTGAGCTGGTCGGTGGCCGCGTCGTGCGACAGGTGAACACGCAGGCTGGCGCCGAGGCCATGGCTTCGGGGCCACGCCGCAGCTAGATGCAACCACGGAGGCCGAAATTGATACCGGGTCTACTGCCGCTTCGCGCGAGAACTAGAACCCGCATGCACGGGTGAAATATGGGGCCAACCGGATGACTTCATCATGCGGAGCGGGTCACCTCAGCCCGTGGCAGAGCGGCAAGGCACAGGCGAAAGCAGTGTCCTGCTCGCCGTAGAGGCGCTGCATCTCCAAGCGGGCCTGTGCGCCAGCGTGCTCGACGTTCGACGTGCCTCGCTCAAGCGCCTCGGCTGAGCGGTCCGACACCGTGACCATGCCGACCCAACGCAGCAAAGCGTGGCCGTCGGCCAGCTCCTCCTCACGCCGCGCCGCCGCCTGCTGACGCCGCCTCACCTGGGCGGTGGTGAGAAAGCCCTGGCGCTCGCGTTGCATCTCCTCGGCGACCTCGGCGGTCCGTGCCGCCTCAACGCGGCGCATCGCGACCGAGTAGGGGATCGGCTCGATCGTCACTGAAACAGTGCGAAGGGCGCTCGTTTGCATCAGCAGCGGCATCAGGAAGGTCGGGCCGACGTCGGTGCGTGGCCAGCCGGAGATCCAGTAGGTCGCGTGGACCGCGGAGTCGGTGCGGTAGGTGCTCCAGGTGGTCTCGTCTGCGAGCGGCCCCATCAGCGCCGGGTCGACCCCTTCGCGGCCCGGTTCTCCCACGGCCGCGCGGGCGCGTCCCTGGCGGCCGAAGGGGTCGAAGGCGTCGCGGATCACCTCCGCGTATTGCCTCGGCCGCAGGACGCCGAACACGGTCAGCTCGGCGAGTGAGAGGCGCTCCGCCAAGCCCTCAGCCTCGCGCAGCAGCAGCTCGCAGGCGGCCTCCTCGCCGCCGCCCAGACGGCGCAGCTCCTTGGCGCCGCGCCGCTGGTCGATCTGGATCGCGATCAGGACCTCGTGCTCGGTGCTCGCCGGCGCGGCCGACTCGATCAGCTCGATGTAGGAGCGCACGAGGGTGGAGTCGATCGGCACGGTGCGGTCGCGCTCGGCCTGCAGGTGGGCGGCCAGCTCGTCGCCCTGGGCGGGCAGGGTGCGCTCGATCCATTGCAGCCGCCGAACCGGGCTGCCGTCGCGCCCGCAGCTCGCCAGGACCGAGCCCCAGGCGTCGAGCTTTCGCTCCTGCTCGGCGGCGTCGCGCAGGCCGAAGGCTCCGGCGCGCACGGCGAGCACGGCGGTGTAGGTGCCGTCGCGACGGTCGCGCATCACGCCGATCTCCTCGCGGCCGTAGGGCACCGAGAGCAGCTCGAGGTCGGCGAGAGCGGGGGGTAGGGAGAGCTGGTGGACCGGCTCCCCGTCGGGCCCTATCCGCGTCCCCGCCCCGAGCGCCGTCGAGCGGTAGCCCGCTTTCGTCCGCTTTCGCCGCAGCGCCCACCCGATCGCCACCGGCGCCCACTCCTCGGCGGTGCGTCCTTCGAGGGGCACGAGGATCGCCGCCGCAGCGGCGCAGATCGCGCCGACGCCGATCACCAGCCCGGCGAAGCTCCTGATCCCATAGAGGGCGCCGAGCCCGATCGCCGCCCCGGCTGCGAGAACCACGACTTGCCCCGGGCGCAGCGGGCCGACCAGCGTCCGCTGCTCCAGCGGCCCGAAGCGGTAGCGCCGCTCGCTACTCACGGCGACCCGCTCCCTCGCGCTTGGCCGTGGAGGTCTCCGGTGCCGGGCGCGGCGCTCGACCGCTGTCGCCGGGCGCCTCTCCGCCCCCGGCGGGGCGGGGCTGCGGCGACTCGACAGGCCGATCGCCCTTCTCGGGCGACCCCGCGCTCGGTCGCGGCGTGTCCGTCTTCACCTTCCCGCCGGCACCGGTGCCGGCGCTTATCTCGCGACTGGGCTTGCCACTGGCGGCCTGCGCGCTCGCGCCTCCAGCGAGGCGCCCGGCAGCAGCTTTGCTGCCCGCCGCCGCAGCGACGGGCACGGCAGCCGCAGCGGCTGGTGCCGCAGCTGCGGCGCTCCCCGCGCCGGCTCCGGCGGCCGCGCCTCCGCCCCCGGCGGTTCCCGAACCACCGCTCGGCGCTCCGCCGCCTCCGCGCGGCGGCCCTCCGGAACCGCCTCCCGGCAAGCTGCCGCCGCGCCCGCCCGAGCGCGGCCCGGTGGCGCTCGATCCGCCCCAGTTGGCGCGCGCCATGTTGCGCATCATCTGAACCTGGGTCGCCAGGTGCATCCCGCCGACGACCCCTCCGCCCGCCGAGCGCCGCGAGTAGGCAGCCGCCATCGCACCCTCGGCGAACGGCACCAGGCGCAGCAGCACGAAGGGGGCGAAGCTGGCGAGCAGCATCAGCGCCGCGGCGGCGAGGATCTGCTCGACCCGCCCGGCGTTCTCCGCCGCCAGGCTCGCCGCGAGGCTGATGATCGCGACGATCACGAACTTCGAGGCGATCACGACCACCATCAACTCGGCGGTCCGGCGTAGCGCGCCCGACCAGCGCGGCCAGATCGAGGCCGCCAGCGAGAGCGGGACGAACAGCGCGACCGCGTAGATCGCGGCATCGCGCATCAGCAGCTCGATCCAGACGAAGAAGGCGGCAAAGGCGCCCATCACCGCCGCCAGGAAGGTGACGAACAGCGGGACCTCCACCGATCCGGTCGTGCCGCCGATCGCCCCGCTGACCGGGTTGGCGCCGGTCGAGTTGCCGATCGTCTCGCCCGCCGCGCCGCCGGCGGCGCCGAGGCTCTTGATCGCGTCCTCGAAGAAGCGCTCGCCGTCATTTCCGGTCGAGCTGGAGATCGCCTGGGAGAGCCCGTCGGTCGCGCCGATCAGGAGCTGCACGACGACGAAGGCGACGCTGGCGCCGATGAAGGCGAGCGGCAGGTTGACGAAGGCGGCGCGGGCGAGCATCCCGGCGCTGCCCTGCGCAAGCCCCTCTAGCACCGCGAGCAGCAGCATCGCCGCCGCCAGCACGACGGCGATCTCGGTCATCTTGCCGTACTGGCGCACGAAGCCCTTGCCGTCGAGTCTGGGGCTGGTCGAGGTGTCGATCGCCTTCACCACCCGTCCCATCAGCCAGCCCGCTCCGTCGGCGACCCAGGTGGCGATCTGGTTGAAGACGCCGTTGCTCACCCCTTTCAGGGCGTCGGCCACGGGCGCGGTCGCGGCGCCCACCACGTCGTCGGTGACCGCGTTGCAGGCGTCGCTGACCGGGTTGCCGCCGATCATCCCGCCGGTGATCGCGTCGACCCCGCCCGTGATCGCATCGGCCGGGGCGCCGGCGACGTCGCAGACGGGGTTGGCCTGTGCCTGCTCGGGCACCGGCCGCCCGAGCACGAGCAGCGCCACCAGGATGGCGAGAAGGCCCGCCTGGGGGAGACGCCTACGGAGTCGCCCCATAGCTCCGCAGCTCCCTGGCGAGGCGCATCACGTCATAGCCGCCGACTGGCCCGGGCGGCGTCTGCAGCTTCGGCGTCGGGCCGAAGCTCGCCTCCGTGCCGGCGATCTTCCAGTCGCCGTCCAGCCAGACGAGATCGGTGTGGGCGAGGCCGAAGTAGGCGCGCGGCTCCACCGCCGAGGCGTTGCCGAGCAGGGTGAAGCCCCAGGTGAGCACGCGGGCGCGGCGCGGCGAGAAGGACTCGATCCGGTAGCCGATCGGCACTCCCGCATACAGCGTCTGGATGCCGTGCCTGATGCCCTGCCCGATCGGTCCTCGCGCCAGCCGTTCGCGGCCGGGCGAGTTGGCGGCGAGCATCGTGCGCACGTAGTCGGGGCTCGCCACGACTTCGAGCCGGCGGCGCATGACGCCCGGTTGCAGAATCGCGGGGTCGGCGAAGGCGCGCTGGTAGGAGGCAACCGCAGCGGCGGCTCCCTCTCGGCTGCGGGCGTGGCCGACCGGCACTCCGTCTTGGACTCGCGTCGGTCCGCTGCCCGCGGGCGCCTCGATGGCCTCGCTGCTTGGGGCGCTCGCCCGTCCGATCAGCAGGCCCGCAAGGAGCACGATGAGGGCGGCCAGGGCGAGCGCCGCGCCACGCGGGCGCGTGTCGCCGGGACGCCGAGTTGGGCGCGCCATCAGCGGACGGCCGAGCCGGCGCCGTAGAAGAAGTTGATCAACGCCGATGCCGCGCCGACGACGAAGGCGCCACCGATCCCGTAGAGCATCTTCGTCTTGCCGTCAGCGGCCTGGCTGTAGTTGTTGGCCCGTTGGCCGAGGCCCCACTGCGCGGCCCCGATCACCAGGGCCGCGCCGCAGCCCAGCAGCGCGATCGCCGCGAGCCCGTTGACGAGCTTCTCCAGGGCCTCGGTGCCGGGCAGCCCTTTCGGGTTCGGTTTGACGCTGATCTCCGCGAGCCGGAACAGGGCGAAATGGATCGTGGTGAGGATGGGCACGGCGAGCCTCCTTGCGGATCGGGTCCTTTGCCCGGTTGTCCGCAGAGGGGGCTGATTGCCTCACCGCCGTGCGACACGAAGTCGACGAGACACGCTGCCTAGAAATGCCGAGGCCGCCTTGCGGCGGCCCCGCTCCCTGCTGACGAAACAGCAGGGGGGTTACGACATGCTCTCACGAATCAGCCCCGCAAACTCGGGGGCGTCTATGGCGACGTGGTCGAGTACTTCGTGGAGGGTCAGCGCCGGCTTGGTGAGGGCTGCGGCTTGATCCGACAGGGCGCGAAGTGCGGCGACTGGATCGACCTGGCGGAGGTCGACGAGGAAGTCGTCTGGGTTGACGACCTGGATACCGAGTGGCTCGCAGGTGTCAGGTGGAAAGTCTTTGAGGTTCTTGGTGACCACCACCTCGGCGCCGACGCCAACGGCGGCAGCCAAGACGTGACGATCCTTCGGGTCATTGGTCATCGCCGGCTCGATGGTCGAGATGACCGGAGTTGGCGTCATCGCCTCGGGGAAGGCTCCCGCCATGGTCTCCGTTACTCGCCTTGCTCGCTCAGCGTCGGTGCGACCGCTCTCGACCAGGTTCTTCGCAACCTCGTCGAGAATGCGCTCGCTCCACCTGGGCACGTAGAGCTCGGCCTCGGCGAGGCGCAGGAGGGTGTCCCGCAGCGGCGCGGGCAGCAGCACGTTGGCGTCGAGAACTGCCTGAAATCCCATCGGCGTCGCAGCCTACGAGGCGCGGCCGATGCTGCCGATCAGCGGTAGCCGCCCTCGAAGTCCTCGGAGAGACGGGCCAGCTCGTCCAGCTTCTCGCGACGGTCCTCCGAGCGCGTGCGCCTGTAGGCGAGGACGTCCTCCAAGCGGACGCGGCGATGGGTGCCGACCCGATGGAAGGGGATCTGGCCTTCGTCGAGGAGCTTGATCAGGTGAGGCCGGGAGACCCGCAGGAGGTCGGCTGCCTGCTGGCTGGTCAGCTCCTCCTCCTGGGGAGCGAGGACGATCGTCTGTCCCTTCGACATCGCGTCGACGACCAGGCGCAGCGCCTCGAACGCGGAGCCGGGGATGCCGATCATCTCGCCATCGGGGCCGAGCAGCCGCGCTTCGCCGTGCTCGCGATAGATCTCGTCGATCTCGGCGTGCAGCCGAGCGATGACCTCCGCCTCGGCGGGGTCGGGGGTAACGAGGCTGTCGTGAGTTTTGGAGGCGGCCATTGTTCCGTCCGGTGTTCCTGACGAAATGTACCTCACAAACGTAATAACCGCAACAGACGCAATTAGCGCAATGGCTATTCCACCACGGCATTGCCTACAGGCCGAACTCGGACTGGACTTGCTGGCCGCTCGCCGAAGGCGGTGAGGAGGAGTTGCCGCCCGTTGAGGTCGAGGGTTGGCTCGACGCCGATCCGCCACCGCCGCTCGTCGAGCCGCTCGACGACGTTTCACCGCCACCGGTGAAGGGATCGAACTCTTCGGCTACCTGACTGGGGGTTGCCGTCGAGGGAGTGGTCGAAGAGCGCTGCGTCTGCTGCTTGCGCGCGGGGGGCTTGGAGCTCTGCTTTCGGTGCTGATCCTCTTGGGTGCCTGCCTCTGCACCTTCCTGAGAGGCTGATGTCGCCGCGACTTCGGGCGCAGTCATCACCGATCTGGTCGGCTCGGGCGTTTCAACGGAGCGCTCAACCACGGGTTTCTCCCGACGCTGGTCGGCGAGCACGTCGACGCCGCCGACGCCCGGCCCGACCAGTCCCGACGCAACGCAGGCCACGGCTGCCGCGCCGCAGACACCGGCGGTCCGGGCTGCGCCGCCGAGGGCGGGGGCCATGCCCGGCTCCGCCGTACCCCCAGTGAGCAGCCGGCGGGCGAGATCCTGTCCCCGGCCGACGACGGCGGCGATGCCGTTGCCCACCGCGTCGAGCGCAGCTCCGATTCCGGGTACACGTGACGTCGCGACGTCTCCCGCGGTAATCGAGGTCCAGGCGACGATGCCGATCTCGATCTGCAGGGAGTCGATGTCCTTGACGCCGAGCAGCTCTTGCAGGCGCTCCAGCGCGGCGCGGTGGCGGCGGTCGGCTTTGCACTTGTCCCACTTCAGGGCGCGACCGACCTCGCGCACCGACATTCCCTCGAAGTAGGTCAGGGCGATCACCTTGCGCTCCTCGATAGGGAGCTGTTCGATAGCCGCCTGCAGCTGCCGGTAGCGGTCGGAGGTCAAGACCTCGTCCTCAGGAGTCCTCGAGTCGTTGGCGAAGGCGCCGCCGTTGTCGATCGAGAGCACCCTCGGCGCGCGTCCCTCTTGCTCCAGCAGGTTCTGCGTGCGCCGCCAGGCGCAGTGGATGATCCAGCCCGCCGGGTTCCTCACCTCACCGCCCTCGGCGACGTGCTGGGAATACTCGAGGCGGGCCTTGGCGATCAGGTCGGCGCCGTGGCGCTCGATGAAGGCGGGGGAGAAGCGTTTGCGCCGCAGCAGTTGCAGGAAGCCGCGTTCGGCTGCTTCGAGGTCCGTGCGCCCCAGCTCCTCGCGCACGCTAGCCATTCGTACCTCCATTCCGACCCACGCTGTTCACAGGTCCCATCACCCCCCTGTCCGGGAAAACCCCGAACTGCCTCACTTTGTGAGAAACACGAGGCAATCCGCATTTGTTGCGGACAACAGCGCCGGACGAGATGCATCGATCCGGCGACACACAGGCCACCTTCAAGTTGCCCGCGGCGCTGCTCGGCCTGTCCTTCGGCGTCTTCGTGTCGATCGTCGGCACCGCCGTTGCGACGGCCCTCCTCTTCGGTGGTGGTACGGGTTGCGCTGAGGGCTCGGTCGGCTCGGTCAAAGGAGTGCCCGCGAGGCTGATCCCGATCTACCAACAGGCAAGCCTGCGCTACAGCCTCGGCGAGCGGGGACCTTCGATCCTCGCTGCCGTCAACTGGGTCGAGACCGGGTTCGGGGCAAACCTCGGACCCTCGTCGGCCGGAGCGCTCGGGTGGATGCAGTTCATGCCGCCGACCTGGGCCGCCTACGGTGTCGATGCCAACGGCGACGGCGCGAAGGACCCGAACGATCCGTGGGATGCGATCTTCGCCGCCGCCAGGTACCTGTCTGCATCTGGCGCGCCGGGGAACTGGCACGACGCGATCTTTGCCTACAACCACGCCGAGTGGTACGTCGAAAAGGTCGAACGCGCTGCCGAGCGCTTCGGTGGCGCGACCGCCGGATCGGGTGACTACGCCGGCGCGATCTGCGCCGCAGGCATTCCAGCCGGCGCTGTGCTCGA
>DATFMX010000079.1:0-26624 GCA_035266685.1 Solirubrobacterales bacterium | reverse complement strand
TGGATCACCGTCTACGCCAACGGCGGCCACGCCTACGCGGTGATCGCCGGCTACCGCTGGGACACCTCCGGCGACTCCAACGGCACCGGCCCGCGCTGGCACCAAGACCTGCGCGACAACGGCGCTTACGTCGCTCGCCACCCAATCGGCTTCTAGCCACAGCGGCACAGAACTTCGGGGCAGGGGTTGTCCCGTACGCCACCCCGGCCAACCGGCTGGGGTGGCTTTGTGCTTGACCTAGTGAACTTCTCGGCTAACTTGCTCCTGTAGCTTCGCCTCCTGACATCCGCTTGGTCGAGCTCACCAAGCACTACGGTGAGGTGCGGGCGGTTGCGGGCATCGACCTGGAGATCGAGCAGGGCGAGTTCTTCACCCTGCTCGGACCGTCCGGCTCGGGCAAGACGACGACGCTGCGGATGATCGCCGGCTTCGAGGACCCCAGCGGCGGCACGATCGAGCTGGCCGGAAGGGATGTGTCCCGGGTGCCGCCGTACGACCGCGAGGTCAACACCGTCTTCCAGGACTACGCCCTGTTCCCCCACATGACCGTCGGCGAGAACGTCGCCTACGGGCTGCGGGTCGCCGGCGTGGGCAAAGCCGAGCGGGCGAGGCGGCGCGACGAGGCGCTGGAGATGGTCCGCCTGCCGGGCTACGGCGAGCGCAAGCCGGGCGAGCTCTCGGGCGGGCAGCGCCAGCGGGTCGCCCTGGCGCGGGCGATCGTCAACCGGCCGCGCGTGCTGCTGCTCGACGAGCCGCTCGGCGCGCTCGACCTGAAGCTGCGTGAGCAGATGCAGAGCGAGCTCAAGTCGATCCAGGGCGAGGTCGGGATCACCTTCGTCTACGTCACCCACGACCAGGATGAGGCGCTGACGATGAGCGATCGGATCGCCGTCTTCAACGGGGGCCGGATCGAGCAGATCAGCCCGCCGGTCGAGCTCTACGAGCGGCCGGCGACCGAATTCGTCGCCGGCTTCGTCGGCGTCTCGAACCTGCTCGAGCGCGACGGTGGGCGCTTCACGATCAGGCCGGAGAAGATCCAGCTGCTCGACCCGGCGCGGGCGCCGAACGGACTGCGCACCGAGCGCGGCCGGGTCGCCGAGGTCGCCTACGCGGGCATGGTCACCCGCTACACCGTCGCCCTGGAGGGCGGCGGAGAGCTTCAGCTCGTTCGGCAGAACGCGGAGGGCGCAGCGGCCGAGGCGCCCGCCGAGCAGGGCAGGGAGGTGCTGGTGGGCTGGCGCCCGGAGCACACGGTCGCGGTCCGAGGGAAATCAAAACCAGAGGAGGAACCGACGTGAGAACCCCTGCACACCCAGCGCGGACGGCGTGGTTGGTCATCGCCGGACTGCTAGCCCTGATGCTCCTGCTCGCCGGCTGCGGCGGAGGCGGCAGCAGCTCGGGCGGCGAAGAACTGGCCGAACTCGGCAAGGGAGAGGGACAGGTCAACCTGATCTCCTGGGCCGGCTACGTCGAACCCGAATGGGTCAAGCCGTTCGAAGCCAAGACCGGCTGCAAGGTCAACGACAAGGTCGCCGGCACCTCGGACGAAATGGTCCAGCTGATGCGCAGCGGCCAGTACGACGGCGTCTCGGCGTCGGGCAACGCAACCGCGCGGCTGGTCGACGGCGGCGACGTCTCCCCGGTCAACGTCAGCCTCGTGCCCAACTACAAGACGGTCTTCAGCGACCTCAAGGACCAGCCCTACAACACCTTCGACGGCAAGCCCTACGGGATCCCGCACGGGCGCGGCGCCAACCTGCTGATGTGGAACTCCGACGAAGTCAAGCCGGCGCCGACCTCCTGGGATGTGATGCTCGACCCGAAGAAGGCGGCCAAGTACAAGGGCAAGATCAGCGCCTACGACGACCCGATCTACATCGCCGACGCGGCCGTCTACCTGAAGACCCACCAGCCCGAACTGGGGATCGAAGACCCCTACGAGCTGAACGAAGAACAGTTCAACGCGGCGGTCGAACTGCTCAAGGAACAGCGCCCCTACGTGGGCGAATACTGGTCCGACGCGGCGAAGCAGATCTCCGCCTTCGCCAACGGCGACAGCACCGTCGGCACGACCTGGCAGTACCAGTACTTCGCCCTGCAGGAAGAAGGCGAGCCGGTGGCGGCGAGCCCGGCGAGCCAGGGCTTCCTGCCGAAGGAGGGGGCGACCGGCTGGTCGGACACCTGGATGATCAGCTCCGAAGCCAAGCATCCCAACTGCATGTACATGTGGATGAACTGGATCATCGAACCGCAGGTGAACGCCGAAGTGGCCGAATACTTCGGTGAGGCGCCGGCCCAGGAACTGGCCTGCGAACACACGGCGGAGAAGGACTTCTGCGCCAAATACCACGCCGAAGAACCGGCCTTCTGGAAGCGCGTCTACTACTGGGAGACGCCGCTGGCCGACTGCGGCAACGGGTCCGAAGAATGCATGGACTACAACAAGTGGGTCCAGGCCTGGACGTCGATCAAGGGTTGAGCCGCCGGCTCGCAAGCTTCTTCGACGGGCGCCCCCGCCTTCAGGTGGGGGCGCTCCTCGCCGGCCCGCTCGGCTGGCTGGCGATCGGCTACCTCGGCTCGCTGGCGATCCTGCTGATCGCCGCCTTCTGGAGCGTCGACCCGCTCTCCGGCGAAGTCGTCCAGGGCTTCAGCCTGGAAAACATCGAAGTCCTGTTCGACGAACCGGTCTACCGCAGCATCGTCGGCCGCACGGTGGCGATCGCCGCCCTGGTCACCCTGACCGACGCCCTGCTCGCCTTCCCGATCGCCTTCTACATGGCGAAGCTGGCGAGCCGCCGCGGCAAGGCGCTCTTGCTGGTCGCGGTGCTGGTGCCGCTCTGGTCGAGCTACCTGGTCAAGGTGCTCTCCTGGCGCACGATGCTCTCCAGCGACGGCGTGATCGACTGGGTCCTGCAGCCGTTCGGTCTGCACGGCCCCGGCTACGGCAACGTCGCCGTCTGGCTGGTGATGAGCTACCTCTGGCTGCCCTACATGGTGCTGCCGATCTACGCCGGCCTCGAGCGCATCCCCAACTCGCTGATCAGCGCCTCCGAGGACCTCGGCGCAGCGCCATTCACGACCTTCCGCCGGGTGATCCTGCCGCTCTCCTTCCCCGCCGTCGTCGCCGGCTCGATCTTCACCTTCTCGCTGACCCTCGGCGACTACATCACGCCGCGCCTGGTCTCCAACAACCAGTTCATCGGCAACGTGATCTTCAACAACATCTCGAACAACCTGCCGCTAGCCTCGGCGCTGGCGCTCGTCCCGATCGTCGTCATGGTCGCCTACCTGCTGGTCGCCCGCAAGCTGGGAGCGTTCGAACACGTATGAGGACGCGATGAGGCTCTCGAGGAAAGCGGCGCTGATCCTGCGCGCCGGCGTCGGCGTCGGCCTCGCCTTCATCTACGTGCCGCTGCTCGTGCTGGCGCTCTACGCCTTCAACTCGAGCAGCATCCTCAAGTGGCCGCCGCCCGGCTTGACCCTCGACTGGTTCGGCAAGGCGCTGGAAGACGAATTCGCCCGCGAAGCCTTCCTCACCTCGCTCAAGGCGGGCGCCGTCGCGACGACGATCGCCCTGGCGCTGGGGACGCTCGCCTCGCTCGCGGTCGCCCGCCACCGCTTCTTCGGCCGCGAGACGATCTCCTTCCTGGTGATCCTGCCGATCGCCCTGCCGGGGATCGTCACCGGCGTCGCGCTCAGCAACACCTTCACCCAGGTGCTCGGCATCGACCTCGGCTTCTTCACCGTGATCGTCGGCCACGCCACCTTCTGCATCGTCGTCGTCTACAACAACACGATCGCCCGCCTGCGCCGTCTCTCGACCTCCTTCGAGGAGGCCTCCGCCGACCTCGGGGCCCACACCTGGCAGACCTTCCGCTTCGTCACCCTGCCGAACCTGCGCAGCGCCCTCGGCGCCGGCGCCCTGCTCGCCTTCGGCCTCTCCTTCGACGAGATCATCGTCACCACGTTCACGATCGGCGCCGGCGAAGAAACGCTGCCGATCTGGATCTTCCGCAACCTCTTCCGCCCCAACCAGCTCCCCGTCGTCAACGCCGTCGCCGTGCTGGTCGTGCTGATCTCGATCCTGCCCGTCTACCTCGCCCACCGGCTGACCCGCGAGGAAGGCGGCCCGGCGGCTGCCCGCGGCGGCGCCGTCGAGGCCGAGGCGACGGCGGTGCCCTGAGTCGCGTCAGGCAGGGCGGAACGGGTTCCGCACGGCGACGCCCGCGTAGTCCTGGCCGTCGCTCAGATCCTCCGAAAGGACGGTCTCGCAGCCGAGCGCACGAGCCGCCTCGAGAATCGCCGCGTCCCAGTAGGAGATCTGGAAACGCTCCCGTGCCGCCATCGCCGCCTCCACGATGCCGATCGTGATCGCCTGCACCGGAAAGCGCGAAAACGACTCGACGAGGCCCGCCGCCCGCTCGTGTTTCAGCCGACCCGGCCGGCTCTCCCGGGTTGCCTGGACGTAGAACTCCTGCAGAACCTGAGCAGAAAGGCCGAGATCACCCGCGGCGAGAATCCGATTGGCGCACTCGGCCTTCTCGATCTCCGACGGAGCGTCGGAGATCGAGTAGATCAGAACGTTCGTGTCAACGAACTGCACGGTCGTGCAGCGAGTCACGGCTTATTTTGTCCCGCGCGCTAAACCCGTCGATTTCCGCCTGAATCCGCTTTTGCTGCGCCTCGAGCCGCGAGAACTCCGCCTCCCGGTCGTCCAACGATCGCAAGCAGTCGGCAACCAGAGCACTCACCGACTTGTCCTCGTGTGCGGCGCGGACCCGGGCGGCTCGGTAGACGTCTTCGGGCACCGACACCGTGATGTTTTTACTGGGATTCACAGTTTCACAGTACCACAGCCCTACACCCGCGCCAGCCGCTCGGCCTCCTCGGCGCCGACATACGGGGCGAGCGTCAGCTCGACCAGGTCGGGGAGGAGGCGCTCGAGCTGTTCGGCGCGGCCGGCGCTGATCTCGCGGATCACGAGCGAGACGATGCCGCCGACCAGGGCTTCCTCGGTCGCCTCCGGAAGCGGGTGCTCGCCGCCGTGCTCGGGACGGCCGGCCTTGAGGATCTCGACCAGGCCCTGCATCGAGGCGCGGTGGCGGGCGGCGATCTCACCACCCGCGGCGATCGGCTCGATCATCGTCAGGCGGGCCAGCTCGGGCTCGCCGGCGAGGAAGCGCAGCATCGTCGCCAGCGCCGCGCGGACCTGCTGCGGCCAGTCCTCGAAGGCCTCGGCCGCCCCCCGCATCGAGGCGGCGATGTGATCGGCGACCATCTCGTAGGCGGCGAGGAAGCAGGCTTCCTTGTCGTCGAAGTGCTCGTAGAAGGTGCGGCGCGAGACCGAGGCGGCCTTGGTGATGTTGGCGACCGTGGTCGCGTTGTAGCCGCGCTCGGCGACGACGTCGACCAGCGCGGTGACGATCCGCTCGCGCTGATTCTGGACGACGAACTCGCGCGGCAGGCCGTGGCGCCCGGCGGGCAGGCGGGGCGAGGCGGCGACCGCCCCCTCCTCCGGCTCCTTCTTCGCGTTCCCCTTTGCCACGGACCGACGATACCCCAGGGGCGGGCGGCTCAGCGCAGGGGCTGGACGGCCAGCTCGTCCTCGGCGGCTCGCTGGCCGAGGTAGGGCATCGTCGCCAGGTAGATCAGCTCCGGCAGGAACTCGTCGCCGCGTTCGATCGAGCCGGATTCGATTTTGGAGAAGATCGTGTTGTAGACGGCGCCGGCGGCGATTTCGGCGGTGCAGCGCGACGTCCGCCGCTCGCCCTCGACCTCGCCACGACCGCCGTCGAGGAAGTCGGCGATCCGCTCGACGACCCGGTCGCGCCGCTGCTGGGCGCCGCTGCCGGAGCCGTTGACCGAGACGACGAGGAAGCGGGCGCGGGCCGAGTCCTCCTGCAGGAATCGCATCGCCGCGACGCCCGCCGCCCAGATGCGGTCGTGCCAGTTTTCGCGGCCCTTCGACACGCCCTCGACGCGTCCGCAGAGCTCCTCGATCGCCTCGTCGTGGATCGCCAGGAAGCAGTCCTCGAGGTCGACGAAGCAACGATTGAAGTGGGCGCGGCTGACCTCGGCCCGGGCGCAGACAGCTCCTATGTCGATCGCCAGGAAACCGTGGGCGGCGACCATCTCGACGATCGCGGCGGCGATTCTCTCGCGCGCCGGATCGCGTCCTCGGCGGGGGGCGCTCACATCGGCCCGGCCCAACTCCCCGCTCTTGACCTGACAAATCCGGCGTCCACTACGCAGCCGCCCGGGCCTGGGCCGCTTCCGCTGCGCGGGCCGCCTCTACCTCCCCCACGTAAGGCGTCAAGGTCACCTGCAGCATCTCGGGCAGCAGGCCCTTGAGGTCGTCGACCCGGTCGGAGACCAGGCGCTGATGGACCAGCCACATCAGGCCGCCGGCGATCGCCACCTCGAGCCCATCGGGCAAGCGGCTCGCCCGCGGGTTGAGCTCGCGGCCCTCGCGCAGCTTCGGCGCGACGCGCTCCAGCATCGACTGGTAGCGGGCCAGCGACTCGGTGCCCGCCGCCTGCGCCTCGACGATGCAGAGCTTCGCCCGCGCCTGCTCCCTCACCACCATCTCGAGCAGGACCTCGAGCCCGGTGGAGATCTGGTCGACCCAGGGCTGCTCGGGGTCGAGCAGCTCCGCGAATACCTCGCCGGCCGCGGCGACGTTCTCGTCGAAGGCGGCGAGGAAGCACTCTTCCTTGTTCGCGAAGTGCTCGTAGAAGGTCACCAGGGCGACCCGCGCCGTTTTCGCGATCAGCTCGATCGTCGTCTTCTGGTAGCCGCGCTCGGCGACCAGCTCGGCGGTCGCCAGGAGCATCCGCTCGCGCTGGTTCTGGGAGACGAAGTCGCGCGGGATCAGGTGCCGCCCCGGCGGGAGCTTGGCGAGGCGCTCCGAAAGCGAACGGGAGTCGGCCATGCCAGGACGGTACCAAAACATACATCTGATGTCTACTTCCTTTTTCTACAGAAAACATTGCGTTCTAGTCGCCCGCGTTTCTAAAAGCTGCTATACCTGGACAAAAGGTTTATGTTTTCGAGTCCAGACGACAGCCCGCAGGTCGTCCCCTTCCCCGGCTTCCGCGGTCATCGCCAACCGCGCGAGCGGATCCTCGAGGCGATGCTCGCCGCCAGCGGCGAGCGCGGCTTCGAACGGACAGCCGTGCGCCACGTGATCGAGCGCGCTCATACAAGCCGCGCCACCTTCTACAAGCACTTCGAGGACCGCGAAGACTGCTTCGCCCAGGCCTACGGCGAGACCACCGAGTGGCTCTACCGCCGGCTCACCGCCACCGCGAGGCGCCAGCCGTCGTGGCGCGAGGGCCTGCGGGCGGCGCTGGCGGAGCTGCTCGAGTTCTGCGCCAACCAGCCGCAGATCGCGAAAGCGCTCGTGGTCGAGGTCCATGCAGCGGGCGAGCCCTCGCTCAGCCAGCGACGCGATCTGATGGAGCGCCTCTCCCGCGCGCTGGACAGCGCGCGCCGCGAGATTCCCTCTCGCCAAGCTCCACCTCCTGTTGCTTCCGACTTCATTGTAGGGGCGATCGACACGCTCCTGGCGGCGAAGCTGATGGACGGCGACGCCGCCGGCGCGCCGCAGATGCTCCCGGGCCTGCTGCACTTCATAGTCATGCAGTACCTCGGTGAGACCGCCGCCTGGGAAGAGATGACCGCGGCGCCGCTGGCCACCTGGAAGGCCCGCCGCGCAACGGCCGGCCAGATGCCGCCCGGCCGCTGAGCCCTACAGCGGGATGTTGCCGTGCTTGCGCTTCGGCTGCTCGACCCGCTTGGACTGCAGCATGCGCAGCGCCTTGACCAGCTTCGGCCGCGTCTCCTGCGGCTCGATCACATCGTCGATGTAGCCGCGCTCGGCCGCCGAGTACGGGTTGGCGAAGTGGGCTTTGTAGTCGTCGATCAGCGTCTGGCGGCGTTCGTCGGGGGTCGGCGAGGAGGCGATGTCCCTGCGGTAGATGATGTTGACCGCGCCCTCGGGGCCCATCACCGCGACCTCCGCCGTCGGCCAGGCGATGTTGTAGTCGGCGAGCATGTGCTTGGAGGCCATCACGTCGTAGGCACCGCCATAGGCCTTGCGGGTGACGACCGTGAGCTTCGGCACGGTCGCCTCGGTGAAGGCGTAGAGCAGCTTGGCGCCGTGGCGGATGATCCCGTTCCACTCCTGGTCGGTGCCGGGGAGGAAGCCGGGCACATCGGTGAAGGTCAGGATCGGCACGTTGAAGGCGTCGCAGGTGCGGACGAAGCGGGCCGCCTTCTCGGAGGCCTCGATGTCGAGCACGCCGGCCAGGTGGGCGGGCTGGTTGCCGACGATGCCGACCGGGAAGCCGTCGAGCCGGGCGAAGCCGCAGACGATGTTCTTGGCGAAGTGCTCGTGGACCTCGAAGAAGTCCTCGTCGTCGACGATGCGGGCGATCACCTCGCGCATGTCGTAGGGCTTGGACGGGTCGTCGGGGACGATCGTCTGCAGCTCCTCGTCTTCGCGGTCCGGGTCGTCCTGCGGCGCGAAGCGCGGCGGCGGCTCGAGGTTGTTGGAGGGCAGGAAGCCGAGCAGGTAGCGCACATCCTCGAGGCAGCTCTCCTCGTCCTCGGCGGCGAAGTGGGCGACGCCGGACTTCGAGTTGTGGCTCATCGCCCCGCCCAGCTCCTCGAACTCGACTTCCTCGCCGGTCACGGTCTTGATCACTTCCGGGCCGGTGATGAACATGTGCGAGGTCTCTTTGACCATGAAGATGAAGTCGGTCATCGCCGGCGAGTAGACGGCGCCGCCGGCGCAGGGCCCCATGATCAGGCTGATCTGCGGGATCACGCCCGAGCATTTGATGTTGCGGACGAAGACGTCGCCGTAGGCGCCGAGGCTGACGACGCCCTCCTGGATCCGCGCGCCGCCCGAGTCGTTGATCCCGATCACCGGCGCCCCGACCGCGGCGGCCTGGTCCATCACCTTGCACATCTTCTCCGCCATCACCTCGCCGAGGCTGCCGCCGAAGACGGTGAAGTCCTGCGAGAAGACGAAGACGGGACGGCCGTCGATCGTGCCGTGGCCGGTGACGACCGCGTCGCCCCAGGGCCGTCGCTTCTGCATCTCGAAGTCGTAGGTGCGGTGGCGGACGAAGGTGTCGAGCTCCTCGAAGGAGCCGGGGTCGAGCAGCTTCTCGATCCGCTCGCGGGCGGTCATCTTGCCCTTCGCGTGCTGCTTCTCGACCGCCTCCTCGGAGGCGGAGTGAATGGCTTCCTCGCGCAGCTCGCGCAGGTAGGAGAGCTTCTCCTCGTGGGTGACCGGATTCCGCTCGCGCATCGCGGCGCGGGAGTCTATGAGAAGGGCTGCTTCTGCGGTTCCGCGAGCCGGTCGAGGAAGCGCTCGAGGTCCGTCTCGTCCAGCCCCGTCGTCTCAGCGGCACGGATCTCCACCCGCGTGCCGAAGCCCTTCTCGGCCATCCGCACCTCGACCCCCTCGACCTCCGCGACAAGCTCGGCGAGTTCGGGCTCGGACTTCATCAGGGTGCGAGCAACCTCGATCATGCGGCCCGCTTCAACCCCGGCGCCTGCGTTCCTCCTCCCAATTTGCGCTGAACGCCTCCGTTCAGGGGGGAGAAGCTCGTACGCATCCGACATTGACCCAACTCAGGTGTGGTCAATGTCGGATGCGCGTAAGGACAGACGGAGCAGGCAGGCCTGGGCGCTGGCCGGGAGACAGCATGGGGTGGTGGCGCGGCGGCAGCTGCTGGAACTGGGGTTCAACCCACGTGAGATCGAGCATCGCATCGGCCGAGGCCGGCTGCATTTTGTGATGCGCGGCGTCTACGCGGTCGGCTGGCCACGGCTCACCGAAAAGCGGCGGTGGATGGCGGCGGTGCTGGCGTGTGGCGGGGGCGCTGCGCTGAGCCACCGCAGCGCGGCTGCGCTCTGGGGCGTCGGCAAGGAGCGACGCGGTCGCGTCGACGTCAGCGTCAGGCGACGGTGCGAACTTCAGCGGCCCGGACTGTACGTCCGTGGCCGCTCGACGCTCAAGCCGGCCGACGTCGTCACGAAAGACGGGATTCCGGTCACCGGAGTCGTTCAGACGTTGGTCGACCTGGCAACCGAACTTCCGCCAGGCAGGCTGGAGCGCGCCGTCAACGAGGCGGACAAGCGCGATCTCATCGACCCGGAGGCCTTGCGAGCCGCCCTCAACGACCACGCGGGCCAGCCGGGTGCCCCGGCCCTACGCGATCTCCTCGACAAGCGCACCTTCCGGCTCTCGGACTCCGACCTCGAGATCCTCTTCCGCCCAATCGCGGCAAGCGCCGGGCTCTCTCCCCCTCTCAGCAAACAGATGCTCAACGGCTGGGAAGTCGACTTCTACTGGCCGGCGCTCGGCCTGGTCATCGAGACCGACGGACTTCGCTATCACCGCACGGCCTCAACACAGACACGGGACGTTCGCCGCGACCGGGCCCACGCACTCGCCGGAATGACCTCACTCCGCTTCACCCACTACGAGGTCAAACACGAACCCGCCCAGGTCCGGCACGAGCTTCGACATGCAGCAGCAATGCTTCAAGCGCGCATCCGACATTGACCACACCTGAAGTGGGTCAATGTCGGATGCGCGCCGGGTCCTTAGAAGAACGCGCCGCCCTTGTATTCGCCGAAGACGTCGCGCATCGCGCCGCAGGCCTCGCCGATCGAGGCGCCGGCTGCCAGGGCGGCGCGGATCGGGTGCAGCAGGTTGCCCTCGCCGCGGGCGACGGCGCGCAGCTCCTCGAGCTTCGTCTCGACGGCCGCCTGGTCTCGCGCCTGCTTGAACGCCTTGAGGCGCGCCAGCTGGCGCTGCTCGGACTCCGGGTCGACGCGCAGGATGTCGATCTCGTCGACCTGGTCGGTGACGTATTTGTTGACCCCGACGATGATGTCCTGGCCCGACTTGTAGCGCTCGTGGTAGGAGTGCGCCGACTCCTCGATCTCACGCTGCATGAACTCCAGCGCCTCGACCGAGCCGCCGAGCTCTTCGACCTTGTCCATCAGCTCCCAGGACCGGGACTCGACCTCGTCGGTCAGCGACTCGACGAAGTAGGAGCCGGCGAAGGGGTCGACCGTGTCGGCGACGCCCGACTCGTGCGCCAGTACCTGCTGGGTGCGCAGGGCGATCCGCGCCGAGCGCTCGGTCGGCAGCGCCAGCGCCTCGTCGAAGCCGTTGGTGTGCAGCGACTGGGTGCCGCCGGCGACGGCGGCAAAGCCCTGCAGGGCGACGCGGATGATGTTGACCTCGGGCTGCTGCGCCTGCAACGTCACGCCTCCGGTCTGCGTGTGGAAGCGGATCTTCATCGAGTTCGGGTTCTCGGCCCCGAAGCGCTCCTTGACGATCTTCGCCCACATCCGCCGCACGGCGCGGAACTTGGCGACCTCCTGGAAGACGTTGTTGTGGCCGTTGAAGAAGAAGGCGAGGCGGGGCGCGAACTCGTCGATCTTCAGCCCCCGCTCGAGCGCCGCTTCGACGTAGGCGATCGCGTTGGAGAGCGTGAACGCGACCTCCTGCACGGCCGAGCAGCCCTTCTCGCGGATGTGGTAGCCGGAGATCGAGATCGTGTTCCATTTCGGCACGTTCTCGCGGCAGTACTCGAAGACGTCGGTGGTCAGGCGCATCGTCGGCTCGGGCGGGTAGATGTAGTTGCCGCGCGCCATGTACTCCTTGAGCACATCGTTCTGGACCGTGCCGCGCAGCTTCTCGCTCGGCACCCCCTGCTCCTCGCCGACCAGCTCGTAGAGCAGCAGCAGGATCGCCGCCGGCGCGTTGATCGTCATCGAGGTCGAGACCTGGTCGAGCGGGATCTTGTCGAAGCAGATCCGCATGTCCTCGATCGTGTCGATCGGCACCCCGGTGCGGCCGACCTCGCCCTGGCAGAGCGGGTCGTCGGAGTCGCGGCCGAGCTGGGTCGGCAGGTCGAAGGCCATCGAGAGCCCGGTCGAGCCGTGCTCGATCAGGTAGCGGTAGCGCTCGTTGGTGTCTTCCGGCGTGGCGAAACCGGCGTACTGGCGCATCGTCCACAGCCGGTCGCGGTACATCCCCTCGTGGATGCCGCGGGTGAACGGCGGCTCGCCCGGCGTGCCGAGCCGCTCCTCGAGGCCCGGCGCGACGTCGTCCTCGCTGTAGAGGCGGTCGATCTCGATCCCCGAATCGGTGAGCACGCGCTCGTCGTCGGGGCCGACCAGCGGCGCGATCGTCGGACGCTCGGATGCCCGCTCGGCCATCAGTCCGTGGCGCCGGCGAGCCGCTCGATGCCCGACCGCTCGATCGTCTTCCGCAGCCCCTCACGCAACTCGACCTGCGGCTCCCAGCCGAGCAGGTCGCGGGCGCGGCCGATGTCGGGCCGGCGCTGCTGCGGGTCGTCGACCGGCAGCGGCTCGTAGACGATCTCCGAGCGCGACTCGGTCACCTCGACCACCGCCTTGGCCAGTTCCAGCAGCGTGAACTCGTTCGGGTTGCCGATGTTGACCGGCGTGTGCGCGTCGGACTCGGCGAGCGCGACGATGCCGCGGATCAGGTCGTCGACGTAACAGAAGCTGCGCGTCTGGCTGCCGTCGCCGAACACGGTCAATGCCTGGTCCTTGAGCGCTTGGCGCAGGAAGGTCGGGATCGCCCGCCCGTCGTGGGCGCGCATGCGCGGGCCGTAGGTGTTGAAGATCCGCACGATCGACGTGTCGACGCCCTGCTGGCGGTGGTAGGCCATCGTCAGCGCCTCGGCGTAGCGCTTCGCCTCGTCGTAGACGCCGCGCGGGCCGATCGGGTTGACATGGCCCCAGTAGTCCTCCGTCTGCGGGTGGACCTGGGGGTCGCCGTAGACCTCGCTGGTCGAGGCGATCAGGAAGCGGGCGCGCTTCCACTTCGCCAGGCCGAGCATGTGGTGGGTGCCGTGCGAGCCGACCTTGAGCGTGTGCAGCGGCAGTCGCAGGTAGTCGATCGGACTGGCCGGCGAGGCGAGGTGGTAGACGAAGTCGACCGCCTCGGGTATGTCGACCCGCTCGGTGATGTCGATGTTGCGGAACTCGAAGGCGTCGTCGCGGATGTGCTCGATGTTCTGCAGCGAGCCGGTCTCGAGGTTGTCGACGCAGATCACCCGGTGGCCCTTGCCGAGCAGGTGCTCGCAGAGGTGCGAGCCGAGGAAGCCGGCGCCGCCGGTGATCACGCAGGTGCTCATCGTCGCCGGGATGCTACAGGTGGCGCCGAATAAACGCCGGAGTTCGCAAATAGCGGGGTTCCGTGCCGATCAAGCGTCCAGGAGGGGGGAGAACCCGGCGCCGTCCCAGGCTCTACGTGGCATGTTCGGACCACGGAGCTGAACCGGTGCAGGGAGGGACCGTCACAGCCGGGCGCAAGCGCGCCGCCATCGAGCTCGTCGCCCGCGAGGAGGCCGAGCTGCGCCGCACCGCGCGGCGCTTCTCGCTCTGCGAGGACGACGCCGAGGACGCCTACCAGCGGGCGCTGGAGATCCTCCTGGTCAAAGCGCCGAGCGAACGGCCGCTCGACCTGCTGCGCTGGACGAAGACGGTCGTCAAGCACGAGGCGCTGGCGCTGCGGCGCTACCGCGAGCGGATGCTCGGCATGGGCTTCGACGAGGTCGGCGACCCGGTCGAGCGGCTCGCCTCCGACAACGCCGGACCGGACGAGCGCACAGAGCAGCGCGAGAGCAACGCCCGCACCCGCGAGGCGCTGCGGGCGCTGAAGCCGGCCGAGTTGCGCTCGCTGACCCTGCTCGCCGCCGGCTACTCCTACGCCGAGATCGGCGAGATGACCGGCTACAGCCGGACCAAGGTGAACCGCTCGCTGGCCGAGGGCCGCGAGCGCTTCCGGCGCCTGCTCGGCAGCAGCGAGAGCGGCGAGCGCTGTGAGGACCTGCTGCCGCTGCTCTCCGCCTTCTGCGACGGCGAGGCGAGCGCCGCGACCGAAGCGGCGGTGCGCGAGCACCTGCGCGCCTGCGCTGCCTGCCGGGTGACGATGCGCTCCTACCGCACGACGCCGGCCGCGGTCGCGGCGCTGGCGCCCGCGCTGCCGGCCTCGCGCTCGCTGCTCGAGCGGACGCAGGAGCTGCTCGTCGGGCTGCACTCGCGCCTGCCGGGAGGCGGCGGTGACGCCTCCGGCGTCACTCAGGTCGCCGCCGCCGGCGGCTCGCGCGGCGCCGGCATGGCGGCGCTCGCCAAGCTGCTCGCGGTCTGCGCCGGCACCGTCGGCGGCGCCGCCTGCGTGGCGACCGGGGTCGCCCCGGTCCCGTTCGACGTCCAGGGAAGGCACAGCGCCGAACCGAAGGTCGAGCGGATCTCGCGCCGCGCGATCGACGAGCTGGAATCGTCGGGCCCGCGGTACGAAACCGCCCCGCCGCCGGTCGAACCAAAGCCCGAACCGAAGCCGGAACCGGAGCCACAGCCAGAACCCGAGCCGGAAGCGAGCGAAGCGGCGCCGGCAACCGAAGCCGGGGCGGTCGAATACGCGCCGCCGCTGGAAGCGCCGCCACCGCCCGCCGGATCGTCGAGCGCCTCCGGCGGCGGCGGCCCGGCGGGGGAGTTCGGGCCGTGAGGCGGCTGTGCGGAGCGGGGCTGCTCGTCCTCTGCGCCGGCCTCGGCGCGCTCGCCCTGCCGGCCGCCGCCGCGCCGCCGCGACCGGGCGACCTGAGCGTCGTCGGCGGCGAGGGCTGGCACGCGGACAACCTCTTCTCCCTCACCTGGAACGCGCCCACCGCGGGTGAGCCGCCGCCGGCCGCGGTCCACTACCGCGTCAGCGACGCCGCGGGCGGCGTGGTCCGCGAGGGACGGCGGAACTGGTCCGAAGCGCGGATCGGGCCGCTGGAAGCGGGGCGGGCGCCGGGCGCCTACGCGGCCGAGGTCTGGTTCGAGGACGCGACGGGCGCGCAGGGACCGGCAGCGGCCGTGCCGCTGCGCTTCGACGACACGCGGCCGGGCGCCGTCTCGCTCGGCCCGCTTCCCAGTTGGATCGGCCGACCCGACCTGCCGCTGCGCGTTCGCCTCGGCCATCCCGCCGAGCCGCTGCCGCTCGCGGGGATCCGCGGCTACGCGGCAGCGATCGACGCGAATCCGAGCGGCTCCCCCTGCGCGGCGCCCGATCTTTGCGGCGTGCCGGAGACGACGCTGAGCGGAGGGATCGGCGACGACGAGCTGGCGATCGCCGAACCGCCCGAGGGCGCGAGCTACCTGCATGTCGCGGCCGTCTCCGGCGCCGGGATCGCCTCGCCGCTGAGCCACGGGGTTCTCCACGTCGACATGGTCGATCCGCTGACGCGCATCGCGGGCGTCCCGCCCGGCTGGACGAACCGCGCGGTCAGGCTCGAGGCGACCGCGAGCGACTCCGCCTCGGGGATGGAGGCGCACGGCGACGGCCCGCGGCCCTTCACCGCGATCCGCGTCGACGACGGCGCCCCCGCGATCGCCTTCGGCGACACGGCCGCCGCAAGCGTCATCGCCGAGGGTGCGCACCGGGTCGCCTACTACGCCCGCGACGCGGCCGGCAACGTCGACGACGGCGCCATGGTCGGCGGCGTTCGCGACCGCCCGCCCCGCGAGGCCTGGGTGCGGATCGATCGCACGCCGCCCCGTGCCGCCTTCCCCAACTCGCAGGGCCCGCGCGACCCCGAGCTGATCCGCGTTCGGATCGCCGACCCGCTGTCGGGAGCGGACCCGAGCCGCGGCTGGATCGGCGTCCGCCGCGCCGGCAGCGGCGACCCCTACGAGCGCCTACCCGCCGCCCCGCCGGCGGACGGCGAGCTGCAGGCGCGCTGGGACTCCGACGGCGTGCCGCCCGGCGACTACGAGTTCGCGGCGCTCGCCTACGACGCGGCCGGCAACTCCACCCTCACGACCACCCGTGCGAACGGCTCGCCGATGGTCCTCGCCAACCCGTTGAAGGCGACGACGAAGCTCCGCGGCGCCTTCCGCCGCGGCCTCAGCCGGACCGTCCGCTACGCGCGCCGCGTCCGCGTACACGGACGCCTGATCGCCGGCGTCCACACGCCGCTCGCCGGTGCTCCGGTGCGGGTAATCGAACGGTTCGACCGGGGCGCGCACCCGGGGGTCCGCGAGTCGACCGTGCGAACCGACCCGGCCGGACGCTTCTCCTTCCGCACGCCGCGCGGCCCGAGCCGCACGATCCAGCTCGTCTATCCCGGCAGCCGGACCCTGGGACGCTCGGCTACGCGAACGCTGCGCCTGCGGGTGCGAGGACGCGTCCACCTGCGCGCGTCATCCGGCTCGGCGGCGATCGGCGGCCGGCCGCTCGTCTTCCGCGGGCGGGTCGTCGCGGCGCCGGGCGCGATCCCGAGGAAGGGAATGCCGCTGCGGCTCCAGTTCAGGCTGGGACGCTCGCCCTGGTCGGCCTTCCGCACGATCCAGACCGACGGCCGCGGTCGCTTCCGCTACTCCTACCGCTTCAGCGACGACGACAGCCGCGGCGCCCGCTTCCAGTTCCGGGCCTATCTCCCGGCAGACGAAAACTGGCCGTACGCCCCGGCGGGCTCACGGCCAGTTCTCGTGCGTGGGTACTGAGGTCGTGGGACCAAGCAGGGGGCCGCGTGCGGCGAAGCGACAGTACTTCGTACGGCGCGAAGCCGCGCGCGGTTCCCTGCGCCGCGTCCTACGGCCTCAGCTGATCGACGAGCCCCTGGGCGCGCGACGTCTGCTCGTCGAGCGCATTGCGCACGTGCTGCTGACGTTTGCGGGCCTCGCGCTCGACGCGTTTGCGCGTTTTGCGCGCTTCGGTGGTCGCCTTGCGGCGGGCGGTGGCGCCGCGGCGCTCGCTGCGCTTGACCGTGCGGCGCAGCTGCGTGCCGTAGGAGCGGAGCTGTTTGCCGGCGGCGCTGCGGCCGGCAAACGGCTCGACCAGCTCGGCGACGCGGTCGCTCGCCTCGAGCACCGCGCCGACCGGGACGTCGACGGCGCTTTCGGCCGCGGCGCGGGCCTGCTCGGCGCGAGAGGGGGCGGGCGGCGGCGTGCTTTTCGCCTGCGATTTCGGTTTGGAGTTGGCGCTTGCTTTCCTGGAGGCAGTTTTGGTTGCCACTTGAATCATCCCTTCGGGAGAGGTGTGGGGGTTGGGGGGAACTCGCGAGTGTAGCGAACGTATGTTCTTCCGAACACCTGTTCTCGCTCAGGGTTACATCTGAGCCCCCAGGGCCTTGCGAATCGTCCCTAAACCCTTCTGCCCCGCGGCGGCGGCGATCGGGAAGCGGGCGTCGAGCCCGAGGCCGACTTGCGCCGGCGAGAGGTCGCCGAAGGCGACCGCGCCGCCGGCCTCGCGGGCGATCAGCTGCGCGGCGGCGATGTCGACCGAGCGGCAGGGGCGCAGGCTGAGCATGCCGTCGAGCCGCCCCGCGGCCACGTAGGAGGCGGTGATCGCGATCGAGCCGATCACCCGCAGGCGGAAGACCTCGCCGTCGAGCGCCTCGTCGAGTGGCCGCATCAGGCCCGGCGCCGCCGACTCGACCCCGAGCAGCTCCAACTTCCCGGCGTCGGCGGCGACCTCGACCCTGCCGCCGTCGAGCTCGGCCCCCGCCCCACGCCGCGCCGCGAACTCCTCGCCGGCGCCGAAGTCGTAGACGTAGCCGAACTCGACGTCCGCCATCGAGTCGCCCGTGGCGACGGCGATGCTGAGGCTGTGCGCGGGCAGCGTGCGGCGCGTGTTGAGCGAGCCGTCGATCGGGTCGATCACGACGCGAGCCGTGCCGCCGCCGCCGAAGGCGACCTCGCCGCGCTCCTCGGAGATCGCCGTGAAGGCGGCGCCGTCGGCGGCGAGCTTCTCGAGCTCGGCGAAGACGGCGTCCTCGCAGCGACGGTCGATGACCAGGGTGTGGTCGCCGCCCTCGCCGACCCCCTCGTACTGCGTCCGCTCCGCGCTCCCCGGCGTCTGCGCGAACAGCTCGCGCTGCACGCCGACGATCCGGCGGCAGATTCCCAGCCAGTCTGCGGAAAGCGGGTCCACTCCGCTCATCCTATGGAGGGCCTCCGCCCGGTAGCGTTGGACCATGCTTGCTCTCGCCGAGCCCCAGGAGCGGGCGATCCGCCACCGCGCCGGCCCGCTGCTGCTGATCGGCGAGGCCGGGACCGGCAAGAGCGAGGTGCTCGCCCGCCGCTTCGCCGGCCTGGTCGAGGAGGGAACCCGGCCCGAGCGGATCCTCGTCCTCGCGACCACCCGCGCCACCGCTGGCCGCCTGCGCAGCCGCGTCGAGCAGCTGCTCGACCGGCCGCTCGAAGAGCTCTGGATCGGCACCTGGGAGACGCTCGGCGAGCGGCTGCTGCGAGACCAAGCGACGGCCGCGGGGCTCGACCCGATGTTCGGCGTGCTCGGGCGCGCCGAGCGCCTCGCCCTGCTGCTCGACCGGATCGAAGAGCTGCCGCTGCGCCACCAGCAGATCCGCGGCAACCCCAGCGGCCTGCTCGCCCGGCTGATCGAGCAGATCGACGAGCTGAAGTCGGGCTCCGAGCCCGCCGACCCCGAGCTGGTCGAGCTCGCCGCCGCCCACGACCGCATCCTCACCGCCGCCTGCAGCCTCGACCGCAACGACGTCTACCTCACCCTCGGCAGGCTGCTCGACGAGCGCCCCGAGATCCGCGTCCAGATCGCCCACCGGTTCCAACACCTGCTGGTCGACGAGCTGGAGGACGCCACCGCGGCCCAGCGCACGATCCTCGAGTTCTTGCAAGCCGAGAACGCGAACCACGTCTATGCGGTCGAGGGCGAGTCGCCGGGGGTGTCCGACACCTCGCCGATGACTACGGTCGAGCTGAAGGACCGGTTCCGCAATCCAACCATGAACTTCTGGCGCTGCGGTAACGAGCGAGCACAGGCTCAAGCTGTGGCACGCGAGGCTGAGCACCTAATCGCTGGAGGGGTTGCACCAGAAGAGATCTGCGCCCTGGTCGAGGGCGAGGCGCAGGGCGGCCCGGTCGCGGCGGCGATGGAGGAGCGCGGCATCCCCTTCCACATGTCGGGGCCGGCGGCGCTGTTCCAGCGACCCGAGGTGCGCGACGTGATCGCCTGGCTGCGCGCGCTCGCCGATCCCGCCGACTCCGCCGCCGCGGCGCGGGCGCTGACCCGGCCGCCGATCGAGCTGCGCTCCGCCGACCTGGCGCGGCTGACGACGATCGCCCGGCGGCGCAAGCTGGACATGGTCTCCGCCTGCGAGGCGGCGCTGGAGAGCCCGCAGATCCCGCCCGAGGCGCGCGAGCGCATCCAGTCCTTCCTCAGGCTCTACGGCACCGCCTCGGCGGCACTGGAAGAACGCCGCGCCGACGTCTTCGTGCGCCGCCTGATCGAGGCGGTCGGCCTGCGTCGGCAGCGCCTCTTCGCCGCCCAACCGGAGGTCGCCGAGCGGCTGCTCGGCCTCTCCCGCCTCGCCGATCTCGCCGCCACCTGGGCCCAGCGAGAACCCAATGGCTCAACGCGTGACTTCGTCCGCCACCTGACCGCCGTCGCCGACGCCGGGGTCGAGCCGACCGGCGTGGTCGAGCCGCCGGCGCGCGGCGCCGTGCAGGGCCACACCCGCGAGGCGGTCAAGGGGATGGAGTTCGCGCAGGTCTTCGTGCTCGGGCTCGAGCGCGAGCGCGGTGCCGAGCGGATCGGGCGACCGGCCCGCGACGGACTGGTGCTCGCCCGGGTCGAGCGCGGCGACGAGGGCGAGGCGCGCCCCTCCGAGCTCTACGCCGCGGCCCTCGCCTCCGCGCATGCCGAGGAGGAGGCGCACGAGGAGGAGCTCTTCGGCCCGGCCGAGGGCCTGCACGCGACCTACCGGATGCTGCGCGAGGAGATCCTCGAGGCCTCATGGAAGGCCGGACGCGACCTCTCCGAGCCGCGGCTCGACACGGCGATCGACGTCAACCGGGCGATCGCCCGCTACCTTGAGCTGCTGAAGCTGGCGGCGCTCGCCCAGCGGCCCGGCGACGAGCCGACCGCGGAGGCGATCGAGGCGGTCAACGGCCTGCTGCGCCAGGTCGCCACCCCCGAGCAGCAGACCGAGCTCGACGCCTCCTCGCTCGACTCGTACCTGCTCGGCTCCGAGCGCGAGCGTGAGGGACGGCGGCGGCTGATCGCCGCCCGCCACGAGCCCTCGCTGGAGGCGTTCCTGCCGCGTCGCGGCGACGGCGCGCTCAGCCTCTCGGCCTCCGACCTCGACCTCTACCTGACCTGCCCGCTGAAGTACAAGTTCGCCCGCGTCTTCGGGATCCCGCAGGAGCCGACGATCAACCAGCGCTTCGGCATCCTGATCCACAACGTGCTCGAACGCTTCCACAAGGAGGACTCCGACGAAGGGCTGCCGCGGCTGATGGACCTGTTCGAGTCGGGCTGGCGGCGCACCGGCTTCGGCGCCAGCGACGACGAGCTGCAGTTCCGTGACCGGGCGCGCGAGGCGATGCGCCTCTACTGGGAGCGCGAGAGCGAGTCCGAGGGCGAGCCGGTCTGGCTGGAGCGCAAGTTCGACATCCGGATCGGCGAGCACCACGTGCGCGGCCGGGTCGACCGGGTCGACCGGCTGCCGGGCGGCGACCACGAGCTGATCGACTACAAGACCGGCGAACGCAAGAGCGAAGCCGACCTGGAGAGCGACCTGCAGCTCGCCCTCTACCGGCTCGCCGCCCGCGAGGCGTGGGAGCTGGAGGCGAACACCGGCAGCTACTACTACGTGCTCGACGCCGAGAAGGTCGCGGCGCCGGTGCGGGCCGACGACGCCGAGCGGGTCGAGCGCACCGTCTTCCAGGTCGGCGAGGGAGTGCTCGGCCAGGACTTCGAGCCGCGCCCATCGCCCACCGTCTGCAGCTGGTGCGACTACAAGCTGATCTGCCCGGCGGCGGAGAGCTGAGCGGGCGCTAGTTCGACTCGCCGCGCCGCTGCTGCAGGAACTGCTGGAACTCGCGCGCGATCGTGTCGGCTGAGGGCAGCTCCTCGCCCTCCTCGCCGAGCTGCTCGGCCTGCTCGGCCTCGATCCGCTCGACCAGTTCGGCGATTTCGGGGTTGGCGGCGACGGCGCGGCCGATCTGCTCCTCGTAGCTCGCCGTTTCCTCCTCCAGCTCGGTCGCGTCGACGGCGATCCCGGTCAGCCCCTCGAGCCGGCGCAGCAGCGCCAGCGCCGCCTTCGGGTTGGGGACGGCGGCGACGTAGTGGGGCACGGCCGCCCAGAGCGAGGCCGAGGTCATGCCGAGCTGGCGGCAGCAGTCGTGGACGACGCCGACGATCCCGGTCGGGCCCTCGTAGTTGGAGCGCTGCAGATCGAGCTCCTCGACCAGCTCCTCGTCGGAGGCGAGCCCGGTGATCGGCACCGGCAGGGTGTGGGAGACCTCGGCGACCAGGGCGCCCAGGGTGATCACCATCTCGACCCCGAGCGCGTCGGCGGCGGTCGCCACCGCCTCCGAGAAGGTGCGCCAGCGCAGGTTGGGCTCGGTGCCGTCGAGGAGCACGAGGTCGCGCTCGGCGCCGGGGACGCGGACGGCGACCAGCTCGTTCTGCGGCCACTCGATGCTGCGCGCCTGGCCCTCGGCGAGGACGATCGTCGGCCGGGTCGCCTGGAAGTCGAAGTAGTCCTCGGGGTCGATCTCGGCGACGAGCTGCGGGTCGAAGGCGTCGGCGACCGCGCCGAGGGCGGCGGAGGCGGAGCCGGCTGCGTCGTTCCAGCCGCGGAAGGCGCAGACGAGGATCGGCGAGCGCAGCTGCGGCATGTCGCCGTGCCAGGTGAGGGAGGAATCCACGATCTTGAGCGTAGCGCCCTCCGGCGCGGCCTCTAGGCCTCCTGCGAGAGGGCCCTCTTGACCAACCCGTAGGCGATGAAGAGGACGAGCGCCGCGAAGGAGAGTTCGAGCGCCCGCTCGGGAACCGCGTTGGCGACGACGACTCCGATCAGCACGCCGAGCGGCGAGAGCACGCCGATGACCAGGGCATCGCGCAGCTTCAGGTTGCCGTAGGAGCTCTGACGGGCGGCGCCGACGAGCGCGACGACGCCGATGATCAGCAGCGAGGTCGACTCGCCCTCGACCTGGCTGAGGCCGAGGAAGACGGTCAGCGCCGGCACGAACAGCACGCCGCCGCCGACGCCGACCAGGCCGCCCGCCAGGCCGCCGGCGACCGCGAGCAGTACGGCGAGAACCTCGTTCACGGTCGACCCCCGCTCGTCACTTGATTATCAGCTCGATCGCGACGGCCACCAGCAGGGCGGCGAAGAGCAGCGAGACGGCGCGCTGCGGGATGCGCTGCTGGATCGCGGTCCCGGCAAGGACTCCGAGCACGGCCGGGATCGCCAGCAGCAGCCCGGTGGCGAGGTGGACGTTGCCGTAGAGGCCGCCCTGGGCGAGGGTGCCGAGCAGGCCGATCAGGACGATCGCCCCGAGGCTGGTGCCGGTGGCGAGGCGCTCGCCGTAGCCGAGCCAGAAGATCAGCAGCGGCACGATCACGGTGCCGCCGCCGACGCCGAAGAGGCCGCTGAAGATGCCCGCCAGGGTGCCGATGACGGCGAGCTTCAGCGTGTGGTCCCGGGCGGCGTTCGCCATCGCGCGATACTAAGTGCCGTGTCTCCCGAATCAGGCAGAGGCGGGGGCGCGGCGGAGCTCGGCCCGCTGGCGCCGTTGCGCGCGGACCCGGCGCGCGCGGCGATCCTCACCGACGTCGACGGCACCCTGGCGCCGATCGTCCCCCGACCCGAGGAAGCCGCGGTGCCGGCGCGGGCGAGCGAGGCGCTGCGCCGGCTGAGCGAGCGCTACGGCCTGGTCGGCTGCGTCTCCGGCCGGCGGGCGGAGGAGGCACGGCGACTGGTCGGCGTCGAGGACATCGCCTACGCCGGCAACCACGGGCTCGAGCTGCTGCTGCCGGGAGAGCGGCAGCTGCGCTTCGACCCGGCGCTCGAGGGACGCGAGGGCGACGCCGCCGCGTTTCTCGCCGAGCTGGGACCGCAGGCGCTGGCCGAGGCCGGGCTGCGGCTCGAGGACAAGGGCCCGATCCAGGCGCTGCACTGGCGCGGCGCCGAGGACGACCGCGCGGCGGAGGCGCACGCGCACGAGATCGGCGCCGCCGCGGGTCGCGCCGGGCTGGAGCTGCGCTGGGGCCGCAAGGTGCTGGAGCTGCGCCCGCCCGGCGGCGGTGGCAAGGACGCGGCGGTGGCAGCGCTGCTGGCCGCCCCACCCGCTGCGCGGTCGAGCTTTGCACCGGATAGCGACTCAAAGCTCGACCGCGCGGTGTATGCGGGGGACGACCGGACCGACCTCGACGCCTTCCGGCGGCTGCGCGAGCTGCAGCGGGACGGCGAGCTCGAGGCCGGCGTCTGCGTCGGCATCGCCTCCGACGAGGGCCCGGCGGAGATCGCCGAGGAGGCCGACCTGACCGTCGACGGACCATCCGGCTGGCTGGCGCTGCTGGAGGCGCTGGCGGAGTAGGCGAGCCGATGCCCTACACCGACCTGCTGCGGACCACCGTCTTCCTCACCGGCGCCGAGGCGACGGCGCTTGGGGCGATCACGGCGCTGGCCGCCGGCCGCGACGCCGACACCCGGACCGTCTACGTCGCCGCCGCCTGGTGGCTGATCTCGCTCGTCCTCGGCTTCTACCTGGGCCGGCCCTCGCGAGCCGCCGACGGCGTCCACGACGCGCTCGCCCGCGCTCGCACGGCGACCTCCCTCCCGCAGGAGTCCCCGGCCCGGATCGCCGCGATCCGCCTCTGGCCGATCGGCCTGACCGCGCTCGCCGCCGGCATCCTCGGCGTCATCTACCCCGGCGTCGCCGCGATCGGCGCCGGCTACGCCCTGCTCGTCGCCCTCACCATGCGCACCCGAGAGGCCGCCGTCCTTGGCATCGAGCACCGCGACGGCGTCAAGTTCCACGTCGTCCCGAACTCGGCCTTGAAGCCGATAGAGCTCGTGCGCACCCCCGGTCTGCGCAGCGATCGCCTCCATTCATAAACCGCCGCCTGCTCCGCTTCGCGTCCGCGGGCGGCGGCTAGGCGCCATATCTGCGCCGCTCGCAAAGAATCAGACCGTGACGCTCGCTGATTAATTCTTCAGTAGCGATTTGAAGCCGCGCCAACCTCGCGTGTTCGCGACGTCATCCGCGGTCAGCCAGGCGCGGCGGGCGGTGGCCACGGCGTAGCCCATGTTGTCGAGCGTGTCGATGCCGTGGGCGTCGGTGTTGAGGACGATCTTCGCGCCGGCTTCGCGGGCGAGGCGGGCGTGGTGCTCGGAGAGGTCGCGACGGTTGGGGTTGCCGTTGATCTCGAGCATCATGCCGGTGCGGGCCGCCGCCTCGGCGACCGCCTCGACGTCTATCCCGTAGGGCTCGCGGCGCCCGATCAGGCGGCCGGTCAGGTGGCCGATGCAGTCGACGTTCGGATTCTCGATCGCCGCGAGGACGCGCTCGGTCATCGCCTCCGGTGAGATCGAGAACGAGGTGTGGACGCTGGCAACGACCCAGTCGAGCGTTGCGACCAGGTCGTCGGGATAGTCGAGCCCACCGTCGAGGCCGATGTTGATCTCCGAGCCGGCGAGCAGGCGGAAGCCGCGCTTGCCCTCGTTCCACTCCGCGACCTCCTCGATCCGCTGCCAGAGGCGCTCGGCGGTGACATGGTCGCCGAAGCCGTGGCTGGCCGAGTGGTCGGTGATCGCCATGTAGGCGTAGCCGCGGGCGCGCCCGGCCTCGGCCATCTCCGCCAGCGTGTTGCGACCGTCGGAGAGCGTCGTGTGCGCGTGCAGGTCGCCGCGCACATCGCCGAGCGCGACGAGCTCCGGCAGCTCGCCCTCGCGCGCCGCCTTCAGCTCGCCGCGGCCCTCGCGCAGCTCCGGCTCGATGTAGGCGTAGCCGAGCCGCTCGTAGACCTCGGCCTCCTCGGCGCAGAGGGTGACCTCGCCGCTCTCGGTCTCGGCGATCCCGTGCTCGGAGACCGAGAGGCCGCGCGCCACCGCCTCTTCGCGCAGCTTCACGTTGTGCGCTTGCGAGCCGGTGAAGTGCTGCAGCAGGTTTCCGAACGCCTCGGGCGGGACGATCCGCAGGTCGACGCCGACGCCGTTGTGGGTCTGCGCCCGCAGCCCGTTGGGGCCGGGGTTGCCGGCGGCGGCGATCAGCTCGTGGCCGGCGAGGTATTCGGACAGCGCCTGCGGCTCCTCCGCGGTCGCGATCAGGTCGATGTCCTTGCAGGTCTCGGCCCAGCGCCGCACCGAGCCGCCGACCTCGACCCGCTGCGCGGCCGGGTGCTCGCGCAGCGCCGCCGCCAGCTGCTCGGCGATCGGCCGCACGGCCGAGAGCAGCAGGCGGCCGGGGCCCTCGCCGGGCTCGCCGAGGCGCTCCAGCGAGGCGAGCACGTTCTCCTCCGCCTTCGGGCCGAGCCCCTTCACCTCGCGGACCTTTTCCGCTTCCGCCGCCGCCTTCAGCTCCTCGAGCGAGCTGACGCCGAGCTGCTCGAACAGCAGCCGCGCGGTTTTCGCGCCGACGCCGGGCACGCGGGTCACCTCGATCAGGGTCGGCGGGAACTTCGCCTTCAGCTTCGCCGCGGCGGGGATCTCGCCGCTATCCAGCAATGCGTCGATCTTTTCCGCCAGCGTCTTGCCGACCCCGGGGATCTCGGTCGCCCGCCCCGCCGCCGCCAACTCGGCCACCGAGACCGGGCTTTCGCGGATCGCCTTCGCCGCGGACGAGTAGGCGAGCACACGGTATTTGACCGCCCCGTCCAGCTCGTAGAGGACGCCGAGCTCTTCCAGCGCGGCGGCGATTTCGGCGTTGGTCATCGTCATACTCGGCAAACATAGGGATATGAGCGGGGGTTGCGAACCTCGCTATACTTTCTGAAGTATTGAGAGCTGAAACTCGACCCTTGGGGGACCGATACCAGTGACCGGCAAGCTCACCGACGTGACCGACGCGACCTTCAAGTCAGATGTCCTCGAGGCGGACGGCCCCGTGCTCGTCGACTTCTGGGCCCCCTGGTGCGGCCCCTGCCGGGTCGTCCACCCGGTGCTCGAGGAAATCGACGCCGAGCGCGACGACCTGACGATCCTCAGCCTCAACGTCGATGAGAACCAGCAGACCGCCGCCCAGTACGAAGTCCTCTCGATCCCGACCCTGCTGCTGTTCAAGGACGGGGCGATCGCGAAGAAAGTCGTCGGCGCGATGCCGAAGCGCCGCCTCGAGGCCGAGCTCGAGCCGGCCCTCGCCTAGGCTCGGCGGAGCACGGATATGCCCTTCGTTCATGTCCACTGGTTCGAGGGCCGCAGCGACGAGCAGAAGGCCGAAGTCGCGAAGCGGATCGAGGAGGCGCTGGTCGAGGTGGCCGGCGCCACCCCCGAGCACTGCTGGGTGAAGTTCTCCGACTCGCCCAAAACGGACTTCATCGTCGGCGAGCCCGAGGCGTAGGCCGGCGCGGGATTCAGGCCGGCCCGCTGAGGCCGGCTTTCCTCAGTCCCCGCTCGATGTTGGGGGCGAGGGTGCGGGCGTAGGTCGCGGTGAGGTGGCTCTTGTCGCGGTAGACGAGGGCGTTGCCGATCACCGCGCGGCAGAGGTCGTCCGGGCAGATCTGCGCGGTCAGGTTGATCAGCGCGGCGCCGGGGGCCGCCTTCGCGGCGCGGGCGTCGAATTCCGTCGCCGCGTCGCGCACCCACGGGAAG
>DATFMX010000078.1:0-11320 GCA_035266685.1 Solirubrobacterales bacterium | reverse complement strand
GGACCCAGGCGAGAGAGCGGCCCGGAAATCCCGGGCCGTTTTCTTATCCGCTGCCCAGGTATCCACTCCAGCGTGCCGATCGTCAGCCGCGGTAGCCCTCCAGCGCGAACGGGTTGAGGAACTGGCGGTGCTGATCCCCGCCCGCTCGGCCAGCCCGCGGTCCAGCAGACACCGCTGCGATCACACGGAAACGTCAATCGAGCCCGTTTTCATCGTCACCTGTCTGGCGTCTTCGATTCTCCACTCCACAACGTAGAGATCGGCGCCGCGACGATGCGCTCACCCAGCTTGTAGACATGGGGTCCGGTGTGCAAGACGACACCGGCGACAAACCGCTCGCCGATCTCGTCGCGCAGCCAGGCGAGGTGACGGGCATCGCTCGTGCCGGGGCCGCCCTTTGCCTTGACCTCGATACCGATCACGCGACCGCCGCCGAACTCGGCGATCAGGTCCACCTCGTGGCGCCCCTGTTCGGTGCGCAGGTGGTGCAGCCGCGGGTGGGCTACGGATCCAGCCAGCTCGACTCGGAGTTGTGCCGCGACGAAGGTCTCCAGCAGCTGTCCGAGGAACAGGCCGTCCCGCATCGCCCCCCGCGCATCGATTCGCAGCACCGCGGCCAGCAGGCCGGCGTCGACCAGGTAGCGCTTCGGTTGGTGGACGAGTCGCTTGAGCCGGTTCGAGTGCCAGGCCGGCATCGCCTCGGCGACCATGAGCCTCTCCAGCAATTCCTCGTACGCGACGGCGGTCACCTTGCTCACGCCGGCGGCGTCGTAGATCGTCTTCGCCTCGGTGACGGTCGCCGAGGCGAGCGCGTAGGCCTCGAAGTATCGACGCAGCCCCCCCGTGCTCCGTCGTTCTCCGCCGAGCGCAGCGAGGTCGCGACTGAGGAGGTCACCGACATAGCTCCGTAGCCAGACCGGCGCCGATGATGGCTGGTTGCGCAGCGCCGCGTCGGGGAAGCCGCCCCGGAGGGCCAATTCGACATAACCGAGCAGGTCTGGGGGGTCGGTGGGTACCTGCAGATCCTCGCCTTGCTCGATCCGATCGAAGAATGTCCCCTCGTCCACGCGGCCGAGTTGCTCGCGGATCGCCATCGGATACATCGGCACGCTCACGACGCGTCCGGTCCCCGGCCACATCGCGCGCTCGAGTGGGGCCTGAACCGAGCCGGCGAGCAGAAAGCGCCCCGGTCGAGAGTCCTCGTCGACCGCCCTCTTGACCGCACCAAGCACACCCGGCACGGCTTGCCACTCGTCGAGCAGGATCGGCTCTGGGAGGTTGCGCAGGGCAGCATCGGGGTCGCCCTCGAAGGCAGTCGCCTCCGCCATCCGGTCCAGTCGCACCGCGCTGGCTGCCCAGCGGCGCGCCGTGGTGGTCTTGCCCGCTGCTCGCGGACCGACGAGCATCAGCGCAGGAAGCTTCGAAAGCAGCTCCCCAAGCCAGGCGTCAACTAGTCGGGTGCGATATTCGAGATCGAGCTTAACCATTTAACGCGTATGAGTTTAACCCTCTCACGCGCTAAAAGGCAACCTTTTGCCGCAGCGCCCCGAGGGACGCTGCGGATCGCTCACCTACTCGAGTTTGCCGATCTTGAAGATTTTGGTGCCGCAGTCGGGGCAGGTGCCTTGGATTGCCGGGCGACCGTTTTTCATCGTCACCTGCTTGGCGCCTTTGATCTCGACCTTCTTACGCTCCTTGACGCAGTAACCCTCGGGCATGGGGCTCCTTTCGCTCTGCCGTGTTCGGCAAGGCTCGCGCCTCGGCGCGAGATGGATTGAGGCGAATGTAACGCAGGCGGGGGACGGTGCCCAGGCACGAACGTGCGGATCGGCACCAACGGTGCTACGGCGAGTTCTGCCCGCCTCCCGCTTCGGCCTGCTTCTTTTTCGCCTGTTCGATCAGTTCCTGGATCTGCGTGCTGTCCGCGGCGCCGCCGGTGGCGCTGCCGGTCGACCCGCTCGAGGCCCCGCCGCTCGTTCCGCTGCCGTTCTTCTTGCCGCCTTCGGACTTCGGCTTCGATTCTTCGGGCTGCGGCGCCGGCGTCGGTTCCGTTTCGACCGGCGGCACGATCGGGGCCGTTGCCGCGCCGCCCGCCGCGACTTCGTCGATCCGCGTTTCGAGCTTTTGCTGCAGCGCCTGCACGTCGCTTTCGCTGACCGAGCTGTTGCGGGCGTCGATCGCCAGGTAGAGCGAGGCGCCCGCGATGCCGATCGCGATCACGGTCAGGGCGAGGAAGACGCGCGTGCGTTTCCCGAGCTTGCGCTCGACCTCGGCGATCCATGCCCGCAGCCCCTCCACTGACATCGCTCTAACTTAATCGAGAACCGCGCCGGGGGGCGGGGTCGAATACCCTGCGGAACTCAATCTTTCACCCGAAACCCGAGGAGAGCACCGCATGCCCGAGGCAGTAATCGTCGACACCGTCCGCACGCCGATCGGCCGTGCCTTCAAGGGCTCGCTGGCCCAGTTGCGCCCGGAGGAGACCGGCGCCTACGTGGTCGACCAGCTGCTCGAGCGCAACCCGCAGGTCGACCCGAGCGAGGTCGAAGACCTGTTCTGCGGCTGCGGCATGCCACAGGGCCTCGAGGCCTTCAACATCGGCCGCATCATCAGCCTGCTCTCGGAGAAGCTGCCGCAAGAGGTCAACGGAGTCACCGTCTCGCGCTACTGCTCCTCCAGCCTCGACGCGATCCGCCACGCCGGCAACGCGATCAAGGCCGGCGAGGGCGACGTCTACATCGCCGCCGGGGTCGAGTGGGTGAGCAAGTTCAACGAGCGCACGGAGCCGGCCGGCGCCGACGACCGCAACCCGAACCTGATCGGCGAGAACGGCCAGCCCAACGCCTACATCGACATGGGCCTGACGGCGGTCAACGTGGCGGAAAGATACGAGGTCAGCCGCGCCGACATGGACAAGTTCGCGCAGCGCTCGCAGGAACTCGCCGTGCAGTCGCAGGAGGACGGCTTCTTCGACCGCGAGATCGTCCCGGTGAAGCTGCCCGACGGCAGCGAGGTCGCCAAGGACGACGGCCCGCGCGCCAGCTCGACCCTGGAGAAGCTCTCCGAACTGCCGGAGGCCTTCGGCGCCGGCGGGGTCACCGCCGGCAACTCCTGCCCGCTCAACGACGGCGCCGCCGCGGTACTGCTGATGAGCGACACCAAGGCCAAGGAACTGGGCCTGACGCCGCGCGCCCGCATCGTCACCGCCGCCACCTACGGCAACGAGCCCGAGTACATGGGCGTCGCCCCGATCGGCGCGGTGAAGAAGGTGCTGGCGCGGGCGAAGATGACGATCGACGACGTCGATGTGGTCGAGCTCAACGAGGCCTTCGCCGCCCAGGTGATCCCGATCATGGACGAGTGCGACATTCCGCTGGAGAAGCTCAACACGCACGGCGGCGCGATCGCCCTCGGCCACCCCTTCGGGATGACCGGCGCCCGGATCATGGGCACCCTGCTCAACGTGATGGAGACCGACGACCACCAGGTCGGCATCGAGACCATGTGCGTGGCAGGCGGCCAGGGCAAGGCGATGGTCGTCGAAAGGGTCTGAGCACCCCCGAGCCCCAGATGAAGGGTTGTGGCCCCTGGAGAGGCCACAACCCTTCATGATCGCTGCGACCTCGTCGCCTCGGCCGAGGGCTCTGATGTGAAGTAGGGTCCGCGCCGCAGATGAGCGACGCGCCGCCGCATCCGAGCAGCCTGATCACGCCGGATTCCGTGCGGGACTTCCTGCCGGGGAGCTTTCCCGGCGACCTGGGGATCGAGCCGCTGGAGATCGAGGACACGCACGCGCGCGGGCGGATCGTCGTCGACAAGCGGCACCTGCACCCCGGCGGCTTCGTCCACGGCGGCGTCTGGATGGCGCTCGGCGACACGGTCGCCGCCTGGTCGACCTTCCGCAGCATTCCGCCGGGCACAACTTCACCACGATCGAGCTGAAGCTGAACGTCTTCGCCGCCGGCGTGCTCGGCGACGAGATCGTCGCCGTCGGCGAGCCGCTGCACGCCGGCAAGAGCACGGTCGTGATCGAGGTGCGGATGGAGCGCCGCCGCGAGGGCGCCGAGCCGCGCCTGGCGGCGAATCTCATAGTCAGTCAGTTCGTGCTTCCTCCGCAGGGCTGACCGCTTCCAGTCCTTCTATATAGGGCAGCCGCCAGAGCACGCTGGCGATCGTCAGGCCGACCGCGGCGCAGAGCAGCGCCAGGAACCACTGGCTCGACGTCAGCAGGGACATTTCGAAGAAGTCGCGCACCGGGGTGGCGGCGAGGATCAGGGCGAAGAGCGCGCCGAGGCCGGCGACCATCGCCAGCATGTAGCTCTGGATCGCGATGTGCTCGCGGCCGGGGCCGCGCTCGAGCAGCAGCACGAAGGCGAGGCCGAGCACGATCAGCGTCGTCGTCGCCGCGGTCCGCCCATCCTCCAGCGAGCCGCCGAAGACCGTGTCGACGAGGAAGAAGCAGAGGATCGAGCCGAGCGCCGTCGCCAGCCCGGCCGGCACGGCGAAGGCCGCCAGCGCGCGCAGCAGACGGCCGCGGTAGAGCGGTCCGTCGGAGGGCGCCAGGGCGAGCACGAAGGAGGGCACGCCGATCGTCAGGAATGCGGCGAGCGTCAGGTGGCGGGGGAGGAAGGGGAAGGCCCAGCCGGGCACGGCGACGAGCAGGATCAGCGCCGCCGCGTAGACCGACTTGGTCAGGTAGAGGCGGCCGAGCCGGTGGACGTTGCGGGCGATCCGCCGCCCCTCGCCGACCGCCTCGGGCAGGCGGGCGAACTGGTCCTTGAGCAGGACGACGTCGGCGATCCCCTTGGTCACCTGGGCGCCCGAGCCCATCGCAACGGCGAGCCGCGCCTGCTTCAGCGCCGGCACATCATTGACCCCGTCGCCGATCATCGCCGTGTAGCGGCCGGAGGCGCGCAGCGCCTCGACCAGCGCCCGCTTCTGCTCGGGCGCGATCCGGCAGAAGATCGTGTTGCGCTGCGCGACGACGGCGAGCTGCTCCGGGTCCTCGGGCAGCTCGGACCCGTCGATCACGCCGGCGTCGTGGGGCACCCCGACCGCGTATGCCACCGCCGTCACCGTCGCCCGCGCGTCGCCGGAGATCAGCTTCAGGTCGACGTCGGCATCGCGCATCACGGCGAGCGTCTCGGCGGCGTCGGCGCGCAGCGTCTCCTCCAGCACGACCAGGGCGATCGCGGCCAGCGGCGGGGGAGGGGTGTGCGCCGGGTCGTCGGGCAGCGGCTCGGGCGAGCTCGCGAAGGCGACGACCCGCCGCCCCGCGGCCGTCTCCTCGTCCAGCTTGCGCGCCAGCCCCGCCGGCAGTCGCAGCGCGCCGCTCGCGCCGAGGACGTCGGGCGCCCCGAGCACGTAGCTGACGCCGCCGATCCGCAGGCCGCTCCACTTCCACTTCGAGGAGAAGGGGACTTCGCCGCCGACCCGTTGCGGCTGCGCCGGGAAGGCCTCGGCGACCGTCTCCAGGGTGCGGTTGCGCTCGCCGGCGCTGGCGGCGAAGCGGCCGAGCGCCGCCTGCGCCTGATCCGCGTCGCCGCCCTCGGCGATCTCGATCCCGAGCAGCCGCAGCTTCCCGTCGGTCAGCGTCCCCGTCTTGTCGACGCAGATCGTGTCGACCGCGGCGAGGCTCTCGCTGGCGCTCATCTGCTGCACCAGCGTGTCGCGGCGCGCCAGCCGCACCGCGGCGACGGCGAAGGTGACGCTCATCAGGAGCACCATCCCCTCGGGGATCAGCGTCACCAGGCCGGCGGTCGCCGTCTGCGCCGCCTCGACCAGGTCGGTGCCGCGCAGCTGGAAGGTGAGCAGCAGCAGGACGGCCAGCGGCAGCATCGCCCAGGTGCAGGCGACGATCACCCGGTTGACCTCGCCCTGCAGCGGCGAGGGCGGGTGGCGGAAGGCGCGCGCCTCGCCGGCCAGCCTGCCGGCGTAGCTGTCCTCGCGCACGGCGTCGACCCGGTAATGGCCGGAGCCGGAGATGCAGAAGGAGCCGGATAGGACGCGGTCGCCGGCCGCCTTGGCCACGCCGTCGGCCTCGCCGGTCAGCATCGACTCGTCGAGCGTCATCCCGCGGCTGGCGATCGATTCGCCGTCGGCGACGAGCTGGTCGCCGGGCTCGATCGCGACCACATCGCCGGGCACGATCTGCTCGGCGAGCAGGCTGACCACGGTCCCGTCGCGGATCGTCTTGGCGCGCGGGGCGATCAGCACCGCCAGCTCGTCGAGCGTCCGCTTCGCCTTCAGCTCCTGACGGATGCCGATGTAGGAGTTGACGATCGCGATCAGGCCGAAGGCCGCGTCGGCGATCAGGCCCAGCGAGAGGATCAGCACGAAGAAGATCCCGATGATCAGGTTGAAGAGGGTGAAGACGTTGCCGGCGACGATGCTGGAGACCGAGCGCGAGGAGTCGTCCGGCGGCGGGCCGAGCTCGCGCAGCCGCTTCGCCGCCTCGGCGCTGCTCAGGCCGCGCTCGGCGGCGTCCGGGGTTTCGGCGGCGGTGGCGGCCATCGGCCCACATTCAATAGGGTTCCGGACGGATGGCTCTGAAGCTCGGACTCAACCTCGGTTACTGGGGCATCGGCCCCGCGGGCGAGGACGCCGTCGAGGTCGTGCAGGCGGCCGAGGCCGCCGGCTTCGAGTCGGTCTGGGCGGCCGAGTCCTACGGCTCCGACGTGGTCAGCGTGCTCGCCTGGCTGGCGCCGCAGACGAAGACGATCAAGCTCGGCGCGGCGATCATGCAGGTGCCGGCGCGCCCGCCCGCCGCGGCGGCGATGGCCGGGGCGACGATCGACAAGCTCTCCGGTGGCCGCTTCCTCTTCGGCTTCGGCCCCTCCGGCCCGCAGGTCTCCGAGGGCTGGTACGGCGTCCCCTACGCGAAGCCGTGGGGCCGCACCCGCGAGTACATCGAAGTCGTGCGCGAGATCGTCGCCCGCGAGGGCAAGCTCGACCACCAGGGCAAGCACTACGAGCTGCCGCTGCCCGGCGGCGAGGGCAAGCCGCTGAAGCTCAACTTCCACCCCGAGCGCAACCGGATCCCCGTCTTCGTCGGCGCGATCGGGCGCAAATCGGTCGAGATGGCGGCGGAGATCTGCGACGGCTGGATCCCGATCTTCTTCTCGGTCGACGCCTTCGAGCAGACCTGGGGCGAGCATCTCGAGGCCGGCTTCGCCAAGGGCGGCCGGCAGCGCTCCGACCTCGAGGTCAGCCCCTCGCTGCAGGTGGCGATCGACGGCGACCTGGAGGCGGCGAAGAGCGTCGTCAAGGCCGGGCTCGTCCTCTACTTCGGCGGCATGGGCAGCCGCAAGACCAACTTCTACGTCGACCTCGCGCACCGCTTCGGCTTCGGCGACGTCGCCGACGAGGTGCAGCGCCGCTTCCAGGACGGCGACAGAGGCGGGGCCTTCGAGGCGATGCCCGACGAGATCGTCGAGGCGACCTCGCTGGTCGGCACCGAGGCCGAGGTGGCGGAGCGGGTCGAGCGCTTCCGCGGCGCCGGCATCGACCGTCTGATCGTCTCTCCCGTCCACGTCGAGCGCGACCAGCAACTGCACACGATCCAGCGCCTCGCCTCGATGGCGGGCGTCAATGCACCGGCCTGACCGGTTGTCATAAGGTCCGCCGCCGCAGATGAAGATCGGAGTGCCGAAAGAGACCGTCGATGGGGAGCGCCGGGTCGCGCTCGTCCCTGACATCGTCAAGTCGCTGAAGAAGAACGAGCATGTCGATGTGCTGGTCGAGCGCGGCGCGGGCGACGCGGCCGGCCACCCCGATTCGCAGTACGAGGAGGCCGGCGCCGAGCTCGTCGACCCCGAGGTCGCCTGGGGCGCCGAGGTCGTCCTCCGCGTCCTCGCGCCGAGCGCCGAGCAGATCGGCGGGCTCAGCTCCGACCAGCTGCTGATCGGCCACCTCTCGCCCTGGACCGCCGCCGAGACCAACAGGGCGCTCGCCGCCGCCGGCGTGACCTCCTTCGCGATGGAGGCGATCCCGCGGACGACGCGGGCGCAGGCGATGGACGCGCTCTCCTCGCAGGCCGCCGCCGGCGGCTATGCCGCGATGCTGATCGCGGCGCGCGAGTCGGGCCGCTTCTTCGGCATGATGACCACCGCCGCCGGCACCGTGCCGCCGGCCAAGGTGCTCGTCCTGGGCGCCGGCGTCGCCGGCCTACAGGCGGTCGCCACGGCGAAGCGCCTCGGCGCGATCGTCACCGGCTTCGACATCCGCCGCGCCGCCTGGGAGCAGATCGCCTCGCTCGGCGGCCGTCCGCTCGAACTCGACTTCATCCCCGACGCCGAAGGCGAGGGCGGCTACGCCCGGCCGCTGACCGACGAGGAGAACGAAAAGGTCGTCGAGGCGATCGGCGAGAACGCCGCCAAGCAGGATGTGATCGTCACCACGGCGGCGATCCCCGGCCGTCCGGCGCCGCTGCTGATCACCGCCGACGCGGTGCGCAGCATGGAACCGGGCTCGGTGATCGTCGACCTCGCCGCCGAGACCGGCGGCAACTGCGAGCTGACCGAGGCCGGCGAGACGGTCGAGGTGGGCGGCGTCAAGGTGATCGGACCGCGCAACCTGGCCAGCGAGATGCCCGTCCCGGCCTCGCAGCTCTACGCCAAGAACCTCGAGAACCTGCTCGGGCTGCTGGTCAGCGAGGAGGGCGATCTCAAGGTCGACTTCGAGGACGACATCGTCGACGCCGCATGCATCACCCACGGCGGCGAGATCCGCGGCGAGAGGGCGGCCAAGTAGATGAGCCTGTTCACCGAGATCACGATCTTCGTGCTCGCCGTCTTCGTCGGCTTCGAGGTGATCTCGAAGGTGCCGACCACCCTGCACACGCCGCTGATGTCGCAGACCAACGCGATCCACGGCATCGTCATGCTCGGCGGGCTGATCGTCGTCGGCTACGCCGACGACCCGCTCGAGTACGTGATCGGCACGATCGCGATCGCCTTCGGCGCGATCAACATCGTCGGCGGCTTCATGGTCACCGACCGGATGCTCGGCATGTTCTCGAAAAAGCCGAAGCCTAAGGACGGGGACGGCAAATGATCGAGGCAGTGCTGAAGCCGGGCGGCGACGCCGCCACGGCGCTCTACATCGTCGCCTTCTCGCTGTTCATCATCGGGATCAAACAGGGCACCCACCCGACGACCGCCAAGCGCGGCAACCTGGTCGCCGCCGGCGGCATGGCGATCGCCGTCGTCACCACGCTGCTGCTCGACGGGATCGGCAACTGGGGCCTGATCGCGATCGGCCTCGGGGTCGGCGCGGCGATCGGCGTGATCGCCTCGGTCCGCGTGCAGATGACCGAGATGCCGCAGATGGTCGCCCTCTACAACGGGGTCGGCGGCGGCGCGGTGGCGCTGATCGCCTGGTCGGAGATCCGCCACGGGATCTCGCTCGGCGAGGACATCCCGCTCGACACGCTGATCCCCGTCCTCTTCGCCGGCGTGGTCGGCTCGATCTCCTTCTGGGGCTCGAACATCGCCTTCGCCAAGCTCCAGGACCTGATCCCCACCCGGCCGCTGGCGGTGCCCGGCCAGCAGGTGATCAACGTCGTCCTGCTGCTTGGAATCGTCGCCGCCTGCGTCGACATCGCGGCCAACAACGGCGACCCCTCGCAGGGCCTCTTCATCGCGATCCTGATCGCCGCGGCGATCCTCGGCAACATGGTCGTGCTGCCGATCGGCGGCGCCGACATGCCGGTCGTGATCTCGCTGCTCAACGCCTTCACCGGCCTTTCGGCAGCCGCTGCCGGCTTTGCGCTCGACAACGTCGCGCTGATCGTCGCCGGAACGCTGGTCGGCTCCTCGGGAACGATCCTGACGATGGAGATGGCCACTGCGATGAACCGCTCGGTGGCCAACGTCCTCTTCGCCGGCTTCGGCGGCGCCCCGGCCGGTGGCGGGGGGGGAGACGGCGAGGAGCGTCCGCACACGGCGATCGGCGCCCAGGACGCGGCGATCAAGCTCGCCTACGCGGATACGGTCACGATCGTCCCCGGCTACGGCCTCGCGGTCGCCCAGGCCCAGCACGCGATCAAGGAGGTCGCCGACGAGCTGGAGAAGCGCGGTGTCACCGTCAACTACGCGATCCATCCGGTCGCCGGCCGCATGCCCGGCCACATGAACGTGCTGCTCGCCGAGGCCGATGTGCCCTACGAGCAGCTGAAGGAGATGGAGGAGATCAACCCGGAGATGCCGCGCACCGATGTGGCGGTTGTCGTCGGCGCCAACGACGTCACCAACCCGGCGGCGAAGAACGACCCCGACAGCCCGATCGCCGGGATGCCGATCATCGAAGTCTCGGAGGCCCAGCAGGTGATCGTGATCAAGCGCTCGCTCAGCCCCGGCTTCGCCGGCATCGACAACGACCTCTTCTACGAACCCAACACCTCGATGCTCTTCGCCGACGCGAAAGCGGCGGCAGGCGAAATAGCCGCCGAGATCGGCGAGTTGTAAGGGGGGAGAGATTTCGGTTCTGCGCTCTTAGGAGTGCATGCGAGAGCGGGGGCAGAGCACTGTCGAGTGGATCGGCGTCATCGCGGTCGTCGCGCTGCTGCTCATCGGGTTGGTAGCTGTCGGGGTGCGGGTGCCGGGGACGGGGTTGGCGCGGGCTCTTGCCTCGCGGATGCTCTGCGCGGTGTCGATGGCCGACGGCTGCGGGGACGAGCCGACGCTGATCGCCACCTACGGGGACCAGGTCGGGCGGCTGGTGCGGCGGCACATGCCGACGATCATGCTCGAGCGCGGGTCGCGGGCATTGCCGGTCGATTTCCGGCGCTGCCGGGCGACCGCCTGCGGGGACGGGACGCCGCGTGGGCTCGTCCACCTGACCGACGCGGGCCGGCATGTCACCGCCTTCGTCCATGTCGTCGACTGCCGTGAGGGCGGGGGAGACTGCTCCGGCCCTCGCGCCGGCTATCTGTATATCGAGTAGTGTGCATTACAATAGGGACAAATGGGCACATTCGCCGGTTATGTCCGCGTCAGCCGCGTCGGGGATCGCGCCGAGACTCTGATCTCGCCGCAACTTCAGGAGCGCGAAATCCGCAATTGGGCGAAAGCTCGCGGCTTCGATCTGGAGATGTTGCCATCCGAGCTAGACCAATCCGGCGCGGACGACAGCCGTCCGATCCTCCAGGGAGCAATTGAGCGGATTGAGCGCGGGGAGTTGGCCGGGGTGATCGTCTGGAACTTTGCTCGCTTCACTCGCTCGTTGGCATCAAGCATCGCCTTCCTTGAATCCATCGAGCAAGCAGGCGGGCAGCTGCACTCGACCAGTGAGCAGATCGACGCGAGCACCCCATCGGGGC
>DATFMX010000077.1:0-4556 GCA_035266685.1 Solirubrobacterales bacterium | reverse complement strand
ACCGAATGGCCCAGACCTCCGAGCGGGGGGTGGTCCGAAGAGATCAGGCAGACTCGCATTAGAGTGCCCAGCCTATGAGGATCCTGGTCACCGGTGGGGCGGGATTCGTCGGCGCGAATTTGAGCGTGGCGCTGGCGGGCCGGCAGCCCAGTTGGGAGGTCGTCGCGCTCGACAACCTGATGCGGCGCGGCTCGGAGCTCAACCTGCCGCGGCTGCGCGAGGCCGGGGTCGAGTTCGTCCACGGCGATGTGCGCGAGCGCGGCGACCTGGCGGCGGCAGGCGGCTTCGACGCGATGGTCGAGTGCTCGGCCGAGCCCTCGGTGATGGCCGGGCTCTCGGACCCCTCCTACCTCGTGCAGACCAACCTGCTGGGCGCCTTCAACTGCCTCGAGCGCGCCCGCGAGGAGGGCGCCTTCGTCGTCTTCCTCTCGACCAGCCGCGTCTACCCGGTGGCGCCGCAGCTCGAGCTGGCGCTGGAGGAGGCCGAGACCCGCTTCGAGCTCGCCGCCGAGCAGCCTGTCCGGGGCGCCGGGGCGGCGGGTCTCTCCGAGGACTTCCCGATCGGCGGCGCGCGCACCTTCTACGGCGCGACCAAGCTGGCCGCCGAGCACCTGATCGAGGAGTACGCCGAGACCTTCGGCCTGCGCGCCGTCGTCGACCGCTGCGGCGTGATCGCCGGGCCCTGGCAGATGGGCAAGGTCGACCAGGGCGTCTTCTCCTGGTGGCTGCTCAGCCACCACTTCGGCCGGCCGCTCTCCTACATCGGCTTCGGCGGCGGCGGCAAGCAGGTGCGCGACCTGCTGCACGTCGACGACCTGATCGACCTGGTCGAGCTGCAGCTCGGCGACCCCGAGGGCTGGAGCGGCGAGGTAGCCAACGTCGGCGGCGGCCGGGAGCACAGCCTCTCGCTATTGGAGACGACGGCGCTGTGCCGCGAGCTGACCGGCAACGAGATCGAGATCGCCGCCGACCCCGAGACGCGGCCGGGCGACGTCCCGGTCTACCTCTCCGACTGCTCGCGCCTCTTCGCCCGCAGCGAGTGGCGGCCACGGCGCGGCCCGCGCGAGACGCTCGCCGACCTGCTCGAGTGGGTGCGCGCGAACGAAGGCGCGGTCAGCGAGGCGCTCGGCTTCGAGAGGGTGGGCGGTTGAAGCTCTCCGTCGTCATTCCGGCGCACAACGAGGAGGGGTCGATCGGCGAGACGCTCGCGCCGCTCGTCTCCACCCTGGACGAGGAGAAGATCGAGCACGAGGTGGTCGTGGTCGACGACTCGAGCAGCGACGGCACGGCCGCCGCGGTCGAGGCCTTTGCCGCCGAGCACCCGCAGGTCCGCTGCCTCCCCTCCCCCTACCGCAACGGCTTCGGCTTCGCCGTGCGCGCCGGGCTGGAGGCGTTCGAGGGCGACGCGGTGGCGATCGTGATGGCCGACGGCTCCGACAGCCCGCGCGACCTGGTCGCCTACCAGCGGCTGCTCGAAGAGGGCTACGAGTGCGCCTTCGGCTCGCGCTTCATGCCGGGCTCGGCCGTACACGACTACCCGCGCACGAAGCTGATCATGAACCGGATCGTCAACTGGGGCATCCGGCTGCTCTTCCGCCACGGCTACAACGACACGACGAACGCCTTCAAGGCCTACCGGCGCGAGGTGATCGAGAACGCCCAGCCCTTCCTCTCCCACCACTTCAACCTGACGGTCGAGCTGCCGCTGAAGGCGGTGGTGCGCGGCTACAGCTACGGGATCGTGCCGATCTCCTGGACCAACCGGACCAGCGGCAGCTCGAAGCTGAAGCTGAACGAGATGGGCAGCCGCTACCTGTTCATCGTCCTCTACGTCTTCCTCGAGGACCACCTGAGCCGCGGCGACTACCGGAGGAAGGAAGGTTGATCGGGCGCGGGATGGCGGCCCTGCGCGAGCCGCGGGTCGCCTGGGCGGTGCTCGGCGTGACGATGCTCTGCTCCGGCGGGCTGATCCTCCACGCCGCCCACGGGCAGGGCTTCGCGATCGACGAACTCTTCTACTACGGGCGGGTCGCCAGCGAGAAGGGCCAACTCGTCCACTACGCGCCGTTCAGCCCCGAATACCTGCTGGCGCCGTTCAACGGCCACCTGCCGCTCGGCGGGCGCTTCGTCTACGAGCTCGTCTTCGCGACGCTCGGCGCCCACTACACGGTCTTCGTGCTGATCAACATCGCGGCGCTGTGGGCGGTCGTCGGGCTGGTCTTCGAGCTGGCGCGGCGGCGGGTCGGCAACGCCGCGGCGCTGGCGCCCTGCATCGTCCTGCTCTTCCTCGGCTTCGCCCGCGAGCAGCTTCTCTGGCCGCTCGACTTCAACACCGCCGCCGCGCTGGCGGCGGGGCTGGGGGCGGTGCTGGCGCTGCAGCGCGAGGATCGCCGCGGCGACGCGCTCGCCTGCGTGCTGCTCGTCGTCTCGATCGCGATGATCGAGTTGGGGCTCGCCTTCGCGCTCGGGATCGCGCTCTGGCTGGTCATCTCGCGGCCGCGCCCGCGTGCAGTCCTGGACACCGCCTGGCTGCGCGAGGTCCTGAGCCGCGCCTGGATCGTCGCGATCCCGGTCGTCCTCTACGCCGCCTGGTACGTCTGGGCGCGCAAGTTCGGGCAGAGCGAAACGCACTCCGGCAACGCCCACCTGCTGCCGGAAACCTTCATGCACGGGGCGGCGGCGGCGATGGGCTCGCTGACCGGCACCAACCCGATCGTCGCCGGCACCTACGTCGGCAGCGTCACCTGGTTCGGCCGCGCGCTGGCGGTCGCCGCCGGCGTCGCCCTGCTGGTCCGCCTCTGGGGGCGGCAGCTGCCGCGCACGATCTGGGTCTGGCTGCTCGTGCTCGGCGTCTACTGGGGGCTGCTGGCGGTCGCCGCGCGGCCGGCCGAAGGCTCCCGCTACATCCTCGTCGCCGCGGTGCTGATCGTGCTGATCGCCGCCGACAGCGTGCGCCGCAGGCTGCCCGACCCGGCGGCGGTCGCCCTGCTGGTCCTAGCCGCGGTGGCGCTGCCGGCGAACATCGTGCAGCTGACGAAGGACCGCGGCAATGACACGCTGCACCACGACCCGCCGGTCAGCGGCACCGAGTTCGCGATGCTCGAACTGGCGCGCGACCGCGTCGACCCCGAATACGTCGTCACCGCCGACCCGCGGGTCGCCGAAGTCGACGGCGGCCTGTTCATCGGCATCCCCGCCGGCGCCTACCTCGACGCCGCATCCGACAACGGCTCGATCGGCCGCTCGCTCGACGAAGTGCGCGCGAGCGACGAGACCCTGCGCCAGATTGCCGACGCCTCGCTGATCGGCGCGCTGGGTGTCGAAGCGAAGCCGGGCTCGCCCCCGACCCAGGGCGCCCGCTGCCACAGGGTCGGCCTCGAACCCGGCGCCGAATCGGCGACCTTCGAAGTCGGGCACGGCACGACCCTGCTGCGCCCGGCCGGCGAGAAGACCGGCCTCTGGCTCGCCCGCTTCGCCGACCCCCCGGGCATCGGCGTCGACTACATGCCGCCCGGCCGCTGGACCGAGCTGACGATCCCCGCCGACGAAGCCCCGGACCCCTGGCGCGCGACGGTCGACCACCCCGTCAGCGTCTGCTCCCCGAACTAACCCTCGGCAAACCAATGGGCGCGGTAGAGGTTTGAACCGCATAGCGACACAAACCTCTACCGCGGTGGCGCCGGGCGCCCGGACTCAGGCCCGGACTCAGCTGGCCGGCGGGCAGACTCGGACTGGGCCGTCGACGGTGACCCACCAGCGATCGGGGGCCGAGTCGATCGGGATGCGCAGGTTCGCCCATTCGCCCGGCTGCAGCTTGCCCATCGCGACGGGGGCGCCGCCGGTGCCGAAGCGGCCGAGGCCGACGTGGACGGGACGCTGCGCGCTCGAGCCGAGCAGCACGCCGCCGCGTTCGAGGAAGAAGAAGACGCTGTGCCCCGGCGTGCCGTCGAGCGAGCTCGGGCATGCGGCGGCGTCGGCGGGCGCCGCGGTCGGCTTCAGCTTCAGTTCCAGCGCGCCGACCAGCGTCGCGTCGGCGATGTGGCGAACGTCGACGCTCTTGCCGCGCAGTTCGCCGGGGGAGAAGCCGATCACGCCGAAATCGTCGGCCGATTCGTAGTAGGTGTAGGCGGAAAGCGGCACGAAGACGGCGCCACCGGCGTCGCTGACCCTTTCGTCTGCGACCGGGAAGTAGTCGCTGTGGACATGGGGCCGCGCCAGTTCGAGCATCCCGTACTCGGCGCGCGTGTTGTTCGCGTCGGTAATCGAGGAGGCGCGCTCGTCGTAGAACTTGGCCAGGTTGGGCGGGATCGCGAAGGCGACGATCGCGGCCGCGACGAGCAGCCCCGCCGTCGTGATCTTGGCGCCGCGCAGCGCCGAGCCGGCGACCAGGAAGACCGCCACCGCACCGACGAACAGGTAGCGCGTCGAATCCGGCGGACGGTCGGCCATCGTAATCATCAGCCAGTAGGTGAGCCCGGCGGCGAGCCCGACCCAGAGGCCGATCGGCACCTTGCCGCGCCTGATCCGGTAAACCAGGCCGGCGACGGCGAAGCCGG
>DATFMX010000076.1:0-6570 GCA_035266685.1 Solirubrobacterales bacterium | reverse complement strand
TCCCCGCCCCCGCGGTCCAAAGCGATTCGACGCGGCCCCCGACCAAGGCGGTGGCTCGACGCAATGATAAACGTCTCTGTCTTGACGAATGAGGAGCGCGGGCTCACCCCGATAGACGCTCAAGCGCTTTATTAACTCGGTACGGACGCGTCTTGAAACCTCTCCCAGGGGTGTACAATCGCGTTTCCGAAGCTATGGAGCCGGTTACGAGCCACTCAGAGCGCGAATGGATCCTCGTCGGGATGGCCGGGCGCTGCGCCGCCCTGGGGTTCGAGGCGACCAGCGTCGATGACGTCTGCGAGGCCGCCGGCGTCTCTCGCGAATCGTTCGACGACCTCTTTGCCGATCGGGCGGAGTGCCTCGCGGCGACGGTCGAAGCGGCGATCGCGCAGGCGCAGAGGGCTGTCGGCGAGGCAATCTCGCCGCAGCAGAGCTGGGCCGCGAACCTGCGGGACGGCGCCGCCGCGCTGCTGCGCTTTTTCGCCGCGCGTCCCGCTCTCGCCCATGTCCTGCTGATCGAGGCGCAGCCGGCGGGTGGACGCGCCGCGGACCTGGCCGAGTCCGCCCGCGCCGAGCTGCTCGCCCTGCTCGAGCGCGGCCACGAGCACGCCACCGAGGAGATCCCGGCGAGCGCCGCCCGCGGCGCCCTCGCCGGCGCCGAGGCGCTGATCGCCCGCCAGACCGCTGCCGGCGACGCAGCCAATCTCGCCGCCATCGCGCCGGACGTCGTCTACATGCTCGCCGTCCCCTTCCTCGGCGTCGGCGAGGCGCAACGGCTCGCCGCCGGCGCCAACCGGCGCCGCCACCTGCGCGCCGTCGCGTAGGGGCAGCGCGACGGATTCCCTCCCCCGTTCCACCGGAAGCTCAGCTGTCGAGGCCGGGGATCTCGTCTTCGGGGAGCTCGCCGTGAACTTCCTTCAAGCCGATGAGATCGTTGCGGTCGCGTGCGCGACCGGCGAGTCGCTTGAAGCCGACGATGCTGCTCAGGCCGGCGACGGGAACCTGACGCCGCCGTAGTCGGCCTGCATGGCGCGCTCCTCGACGGTCTCGAAGTCGAGCGGGGGCAAGCCACCCCGCATCACGGCGATCACGCCTGCGCTGGTCTTCGCGCGAAGGTGTGTCTGATCCAGCAGGTGGCCCCCCTCGAGCGGTTGTTCGTCACGCAGGCGCACGCCGTCGAGCCTATGGAGGGCTGAAAGGACCCGCCGGTCGTTCTCCGGATCGTCCGGAACCAGGAAATCGATGTCCTCGGTGGCGCGAACGAAGCGGTTGGCGATGCCGATCGGCCCGCTCTACGGCCCTCAGCAGCTTCGCGCCCTGGGCGGAGAGATGCTGGCCACGCCGCAACAACTCGCCGATCGGCGTATCGGAAGGTGGCGTCAGGGCCTTGCGCTTTTCCGCGTTGAGGCGAGCCCACTCGGCGTCGTTCCCCGGAGACAGCAGGGGGCGTCTTTTTGGCTGCGCGGCCATGATGAAATCCTACGCTCTTGTACGGATCGCCGCTAAAGCCCGGAACGAGACTCGAACTCGTGACCCCTTCCTTACCATTCGCTGTCGCTGGGGGACGGTGCCTCGGGTCAAAGACGGAGATTAGCAGGTGTTTTGCAGGGTTGCCGACGCGAAATCGGGCGGTCGAATGCCTACCGGATTTGTCGCAATATGCGGGGATTGACCTGGCGTTCTGCCACTCGAGGAATCCGAGTGGCGGAACGCGCCTCGCGCCTCAGGCCGCGAGCTCGTTGTCGATCGCCAGCTCGGAATGCCGCTACCGGCGCCCGCGCGCCCAGTGCTCGTGCACCAGCCGCATCGCCTCATCCTCGCTCAGTCCTTCGATCTCCGCAGCTCCCATGTGGAGTTCGCCGACGAGGACGGCGATCACCCAGGCGTCGTGCTCGACCGCCGCCTCCTCCGTCTCAACCGGGCGCGCGACCGGCTCGCCGCTGCGGATCGCCTCCCAGAAGTCGGCGCGCGAGACCTCCAGCTGCTCGCGAAGGATCGTGCCGAAGCGACCGGGGCTGATCTTCTTCGAGCGATCGTGGGAGATGTGCGTCTGAAGGAGCCGTCCGTCCGCAAGCAGCTTCTCGAAGAAGATATGGGCCTGCCTGCGGCCGCCGCGCTCGCTGGCCGCAATCTGCCGCCAACCGTCGATGCGGAGGAACTTCTCGACCTCCGCCCAACTGGGTGCCGCCGGCGTCACGCCGGCTGCGGAGCCCGAGTCTCCTCGGGAGGCGCCGCCGGCGAGAAGAGCGAATGCCGCTCCTCAGGGGAGGTGAGCGCGAACTTCAGCAGGTAGGCGAGCTGGCTGCGCCGGTCGGTCTGCATGTAGAAGTCGAGGCGGTCGAGAAAGTCCTCCGCCTGCGCGCCGACGAGCTCGATCAGCTCCTCGAGCGCATTCTCGTAGCTCTCGCCTCCGGCGATCAGACCCAGCTCCGGCAGGCGGATGACGAATTCCCCCTCCGAGACGCTGACCCGGGGATGGAAGGAGAACCCCTCCAGCAGCATCGCCAGGTCCTCAACCGAAACCAGCATCGCCTGCTCCTTGCCCCGGTGACGATCGATCACCTGCGGGCGGTGAGCGTGGACCGCCTGATCCATCAGATTCGAGAGATGTGCCTTCGCCTGGGCGAAGGCCTCATGCTCGAAATAGGTAGTCGCCGCGCTGTCCATTGGAGGCGAAATCTACACTAGGTAGTCAATCTGGTCAAGTTGGTCACGACTGCATTCGGTAGAGACCTCAGGGGTAGACAAACCGATCTCAAGCAGGGACCAACGGCCGCGGTGCGGCCTCAATCGTCAATGTAGCCCGCACAGAGTGACGGTCATCCGGGATCGTTGGTAATCGCGTCAATATCCACGTCCGCCGCTCGCGTCACATCTGCCTCTAGGAGTGCAGCCCGTCGGCAACCTGATCGAGGACCTTCACCAGGCCGTCCTCGTCGGATAGATCGATCGGCGTCGCCTCTCCGGCCCTGCCCTTCAGCTTGAGCACGGCCTCGGGTGCCCGTGTCAGCGCCTCCGCCGGGTCGCGGGAGCCGCTCGCACCCTCGTAGTGGACGCGATCGAACTCGCCCAGATAGATCGCGGCCAGCCCTCCCGAATGCTTCCCGTCGACTTCGCGGCGGATTACGAGCAGTTGGACGACCTGCGTCCCCGGCGCCACTGCGAACGTCTCCTTCACCGTGGCGAGCACGTTGCTCCCCAGCGCCTCCAGGTAGAGCCTGTTGATCTCGGTCTTGGTCCGCTTCTTGAGCGTCGGCTTGCCGGTCGGCGTGCGCGCGGGCTTACGCTCGGGGACGATCGCCTCAGGCGATTGGAACGCCATCACCACCGTCGTGCGATCGTTCTCGCAGTCGATCGGCGCCGCCGGGGCCTCATTGTCGGCGAAGGCGCGCTCAAGGGCGGCGATCGCGGCGTCGGGCTCATTGCGGCACAGGCGCTCCCATTCCTCGTCGAGGCGCACCTGCTCCGCCTGACGATCAACCTCGCGGCGCTCCTTCTCCGCTGCCACTGCAAGCGCCAGTTCGTCGTCAACGCGAGCTCGGGCCTGGCGGAGCTGCGACCAGAGTCGATCCAACCGTGCCTGCTCGGCGCGTTGCGCCTCGGCACGGCGGCCCTCCTCGTCGAGAGCGGCCTCCTCGGCCTCTGCGTCGGCCGTTCGTGCTGCCTCGATTCGGTCCCGCACTCGCCAGATCGGGATCCCGGCCCGGTGTCGCCTACGGTGCTCGCGCATCAGCGCGTAGCGGTCTACGGGCTCCGGCGATGCGGCGACCGGCGGGGCCTCCCCACCTCCGGTAGCGGTAGTCAGCTCTGGGATCCCGGCTTTCTCTTCCAGCTCTGCCCTGATCGGTGCGGGGTCCACCTCCTCGGCCGGTGGCAACTCGACGCGTTCAGCCTTCGGGAAGGACTGGGCATGAACCGAGATCAGCGCCTTCTCCATCGCCGCGACCTTTTCGATGTCGGCCTGGCGCTCGGCGGCGCGAAGCTCGCGCTCATGGGCCGCGACCGAGGCTTTGGTCGGCCCACGATAGGTGGAGCGGGAGCCGGCACTCGTGCTCGTTCGACCGCCGCCGCCGAGATGCGAGTAGGTGGAGACGGGGCCGACGCCGCTGGAGACGCCGACGCCACGGGTGCCGACGTGCACCCGGGCGGCGCGCGGTCCCATGCCGGCGCTGATGCCGCGGCTGGAGGCGCGGATGCGGACGCCGGGCGCGACCTTGAAGCTCATTCCCACTGGCTATTCCCCCTCGCAGCCGATGCCGTTGCCGTTTGCGTCGAGCCCAAAGACATCTGGACCGACAACCGTCACTTCGGAGTACACGTAGTTGGGCCCGTCGCCGCTTCCGCCGGCGCAGTCGTAGTCCCCGATTCCGTCCTTCAGGCATTCGCCCACGTAGCCGGGATCGCATGCCTGCGCCTGTTCGGCTTCTTCGATCGCCTTGCGTTCTTCTGTTTGCAGCCGATGCGCCTCTTGCCTTTCGGAGATCTCGATTTGTCGCGTCACTCGACTGATTTCGTCTTCGGCGGAAGCGAGGCGCGATTGCGCGGAGGCTAGTCCACCGCGCGCCTTGCGGAGCACGGCGCGGGCAGCTTTCTGGTGGTCGCTGAGCCGCGCAGCGCGATCTTCCAGCGCCGCCGCCCTAGCTTCGGCCGCGACCAGCGCACGCTTGGTATTGGCCGGTACAACGCCGGCTGCAGCCTGCCTCATCCCTGCGTCTATGTGCATTGCTCGCGGGCCGCTCGAGAAGAGAGCCCCGACCAGCAAGGCCAGGAAAAGGGCGCCGGCCATCACGGCGACGCTTCTGCTCAACCACGCCGGAAACCGCTCGCGCCCGAGCAGAGGCCGCTCCCTTGCCGCCTGCACCTGGGCCGAGTGGCGAGCCATCAGGAACGCGAACGCGACGCACGGGCCGAGGACAGCGAGGAATACCCCGATTGCGCCGAGGACTCCGTCGGCGCCTGACAGGGTGGAACCGACGATCACCGCGACGATCCCGCCGCCCACGCAGAGCCCGATCGCCTGGCTGCGCCGCTGGGCGACCAACCAGGCGACGGGCGCGCTGGCGCGGAACCACCCCCAGGCGAGGGCGAATCCCGCGATGGCCAGGGCCGCCAGCGCAACGCCGATCCCGCCCTGAACCGCATCGTCGTGGTCTTCGACCTGGCTTTGGTGATCGGCTTGGATGCGGGCAATCCGCCGTTCGGCGGCCCGGCGGCGGGCGGCCACAGCCGTCTTCGTGGCGCGCACTTCGCCACGCGCAGCCCGGGCCTCCGTACGAGCCGGGCGCGCCCGTGCGGATGCTGCCGCATAGCGCCGTTGCGCAGGCGCGACCTCGGCCTGTGCCTCGACGACTTGCGCTTCGGCGTTCGCCGCGTCGGCTTCGGCGCTGCTCAACGCAGCGCCGAGATCCTGGCCAAATGCGGGTGTTGCCGCCACCAATGCGGCGACGCAACCGAGCACCACAGCGCCGTGCCGTCGACGCCTCCGCTTGCTCTGCACCCAACCTCCCTCAACGCTCGGACGATTGGTACGGCAAACTATCTAATTGGAGACGCTAGAGAGGGTTCAACGGTGGACGCTGCGAACCATTACGCGTTGGCCGCCGTCATCAGGTACCCGGCAGCCACCTCGAACTGCGAGCGGCTCAGTTCCTTGTAGCCGCCCTGCAGGCCGTTCGGCGTTACGTCAAACACGTCAAGCGGGACGCCGCTCTCGATCGGCACCTCAAAGACGCATTCGATGTCGGTGACGTATGGCCAACGGTCGGCGGCCTCGGGATCGTTTTCGGCTACGAACTCCGGGTCATATCGGGACTCCCGGGTGACACGAACGATCGCGGGGCAGCGACGAGGGCCATCGAATTTGGCACCGAGGTAGAGCAGGATCAGGTCGCCCCTGCGGTAGGAGGCCTGGCGCCAGTCGCTGATCCAGCCTCGGTGCCACCACTCGCGGCCGTCGGGTCGCCTGCGGTGGTAGTTCGCCTTTACCCAGAAGCGCCGCCCGGGCGACAAGTCTATGAATCCTTGCCGCCCTCGAGTCGATTCCAACGCGCAGGAGTTCTCCCGCGAGTCGAGAGCGCCGCTGCTTCCGCCGAGATAAACGCTCCGGTCTCCAAGTGCCGGAACGGTGGAAACAATGCAAATCGACCAAGCCCGAGAGCGGTACAGACGCTGGCTGCCTGCCACCCGAGACCTCTCCTCGCACACGATCCGGGCCTACGACGCGGATCTCGCCAGCTTCGAGCGACACCTCGGGACAGACTCCGCCGCCGCGGAGGTCGACCAAGACGATGTGATCGCCTTCATCGAGCAGCAGAAGGCAGCCGGGCTCTCCCCCGCCTCGCTGAAGAGGCGAGCGTCAGCCTTGCGCGGCTTCTGTCGCTGGATGCTGTCGCAAGGGCTTCTCGGCGAAGACCCTTGGAGCGGCGCAACCCTCGCGCTGGGTCGACCTCGCAGGCTCCCCCGCACCCTGCCGGCGCACGAACTCGACCGCCTGATGGCATTCCTGGCCCTGGCGGCAGGGGTCGATGCGAGCACGCCGCCGGACAGCCAGGCCGTTGAAGAAAGACCCCA
>DATFMX010000075.1:0-14870 GCA_035266685.1 Solirubrobacterales bacterium | reverse complement strand
GGGCCTTCAGGCTTACCGGCGTGGCCTTCTCGAGTGGGAGCCGGTGTCGCTCTCAAGCGAGTCAAGAGCTCGGCGTACCCGACATTGACCACCCTGGAGTGGGGTCAATGTCGGCTACGCGTAGTGGGAGTCAGCCCTGGGCGATGGCGATGAAGGCTTCGGCTCGGGCGCGGTCTTTTTGCGCCCGGGACCGCTGGCCGCTGCCGGCCTCGGACTCGCTGAGGCGCTGTTCGGCGTCGGCGAGCTGCTCTTTGAGGATCGTGGCGTCGAGATCCTCGGGGGGGATCGCCTCCTCCAGGAGGAGGCGGGCGTGGTTGCCGAAGACCTGCAGCCAGCCGTGCGCCTGTGCGTAGCGCTGCGTCTCGGACTCGCTCAAGTGGAGGCGCAGCTCCGCCGGGCGCAGCGAGGCGAGCAGCGGCGCGTGGTTGGCGAGGATGCCGATCTCGCCGACGCCGGTGCGGGTCGAGACCTGGCGCACCTCGCCGCTGAAGACCTCCCCCTCGGGGGTGAGGACCTCGACCTCGAATTTCGTCTCGCCGGCCATGTCGTCTCCTCGATCGTCGCTAGGCCGCGGCCTTGGCGTTCTCGGTCACCTGGTCGATCGAGCCCTGCATGTAGAAGGCGCCCTCCGACAGGTCGTCGTGCTCGCCGTCGAGGATCTCGCGGAAGCCGCGCACCGTCTCGGCGACCGGCACGTACTCGCCGGTGCGGCCGGTGAACTGCTCGGCGACGAAGAACGGCTGGCTGAGGAAGCGCTCGATCTTGCGCGCCCGGCTGACCGTCTGCTTGTCCTCGTCGGAGAGCTCGTCGATGCCGAGGATCGCGATGATGTCCTGCAGCTCCTTGTAGCGCTGCAGCACCTCCTGCACCTCGGTCGCCGTGCGGTAGTGCTCCTCGCCGAGGATGTCGGGCTTGAGGATCGTCGAGCTCGAGTCGAGCGGGTCGACCGCCGGGTAGATCCCTTTCTCGGAGATCGCCCGCGAGAGCGCCGTGGTCGCGTTGAGGTGGGCGAACACGGAAGCCGGCGCCGGGTCGGTGTAGTCGTCGGCGGGCACGTAGACGGCCTGGATCGAGGTGACCGAGCCGCGCTCGGTCGAGGTGATCCGCTCCTGTAGGCCGCCCATCTCGGTCTCCAGCGTCGGCTGGTAGCCGACCGCCGAGGGCATCCGCCCGAGCAGCGCCGAGACCTCGGAGCCCGCCTGGACGAAGCGGAAGATGTTGTCGATGAACAGCAGCACATCCTGGCCACCCTGCTCGCGGTAGTACTCGGCCATCGTCAGGCCGGAGAGGGCGACGCGCAGGCGGGCGCCGGGCGGCTCGTTCATCTGGCCGAAGACGAGCATCGTTTTGTCGATCACGCCCGACTCTTTCATCTCGAGCCAGAGGTCGTTGCCCTCGCGCGAGCGCTCGCCGACGCCGACGAAGGCGGAGAGGCCTTCGTGCTCCTCGGCGATGTTGCGGATCAGCTCCTGGATCAGCACGGTCTTGCCGACGCCGGCGCCGCCGAACAGCCCGACCTTGCCGCCTTTGGCGTAGGGCGCGAGCAGGTCGATCACCTTGATCCCCGTCTCGAGGATCTCCTGCGTCGGCGCCAGGTCGGAGGCCTTGGGGGCGGGACGGTGGATCGGCCAGCGCTCGCCGCCGGCCTCGAGCGGTTCGCCCTCGTCGATCGGCTCGCCCAGCAGGTTGAAGATCCGGCCGAGGGTCGCGTCGCCGACCGGCACCGTGATCGGCCCGCCGGTGTCGACCACCTTGTCGCCGCGCTGCAGGCCGTCGGTCGAGTCCATCGCGACGGTGCGCACGCGGTCGTCGCCGAGATGCTGCTGCACCTCGCAGACCAGCTCACTGGCTTCGCCGTCGTCGTTGCCGCCCATCTCGATCTTCACCGCGGAGTAGATCTCCGGCAGCTGGTCGGGGAATACCGCGTCGACGACGACGCCGGTCACCTGCTCGACCCGTCCCACATTCGTTCCGTTGGTGTCAGCCATGTCTTCCTTTTCTTCTCCTATTGAAGTCGCTATCCGAGCGCCTCGGCGCCCGCGACCACCTCGAGGATCTCCTGGGTGATCTCCGCCTGCCGCACCCGGTTCATCTCCAGGGTCAGGTCGTCCATCATCTGCTCGGCGTTCTCCGCCGCGTTGCGCATCGCCGTCATCCGCGCCCCCAGCTCGGAGGCCGCCGACTCGAGCAGCGCCCGGTAGACGGAGATGTTCACGTACTCCGGGATCAGTTCGGCGAGCAGGTCCTCGGCCTCGGGCTCGTATTCCCACAGCGCCTTGCTGTGGGCCTGCTCGATCGCCGACTCCTCGGCGTCCTCTTCCTCCTCCGCCGCGCCGGCGCCGATCACATCGGCCTGCTGCAGCGGCAGCAGCGTCTGCCGCCAGACATGCTGGGTCAGCGGCGAGACGTAGCGGTTGTAGACGAGCTCGACCCGGTCGAGCTCCTCGTCGACGTAGCGCGCGGTCAGCTCCTCGCCGATCTCGCGCGCGTTGGCGAAGCCGGGCCGGTCGGTGAAGCCGACGTAGGAGGTGCGCACATCCTGCTTGCGGAAGGTCAGCGCCGAGACGCCCTTGCGGCCGACGGCCGAGAACGCCGTCTCGGCCCCCTGCTCGCGCCACTCCTCGCGCAGCCGCAGGCCGTCGCGCAGCACGTTGGTGTTGAAGGCGCCGGCCAGCCCGCGGTCGCCGGTGATCAGGACGACGCCGACCCGCTCGACCTTCTCGCGCTCGACCAGCACCGGCACGCGCGGCAGCCCGCCCGCCTGCTCGGCGGCGCGGCGGGTCAGCTTGCGCATCCCCTGGGCGTAGGGGCGCAGCTGCGCGATCCGCTGCTCGGCGCGGCGCAGCCGCGCCGCCGCGACCATCTCCATCGCCCGCGTGATCTTGTTGATGTTCTTGACCGACGCGATGCGGCTCTTGACGTCCTTCTGAGAGGCCATTACGCGGCTGCGGTCTCCTTCTCAGCCTCGTCCGCGGCGCTCTCCCCCGCGGGGCGGGAGCTCGACGTGACGCGGTCGGATTCGCCGGCCTCCAGCGGGTCGCCGTGCTCGTCGAAGTCGGGGCCGAAGTCGTCGACGAAGCCGCGGATCGCCGCCGCCAGCGCCTTCTCGTCGTCCTCCTCGAGCTTGCCGGTCTCGGCGATCCGCCCCAGCAGGTCGGCCTTTTCGGCGTGCAGGTGGATCTTCAGGTCGCGCAGGAACTCGCCCACGCGGTCGGTCTTGATCCGGTCGAGGAAGCCGCCGGTGCCGGAGTAGATCGCGGCGACCTGGTCGGCCATCTCCAGCGGGTCGCGCTCCTTCTGTTTCAGCATCTCGACCAGGCGTTCGCCACGGTTGAGCGTTTTCTGCGTCTCCGGGTCGAGCTCGGAGCCGAACTGGGCGAAGGCCTCGAGGTCGCGGTACTGGGAGAGGTCGAGGCGCAGCTTCCCGGCGACCTTCTTCATCGCCTTGGTCTGCGCGTTGCCGCCCACCCGCGAGACCGAGATGCCGACGTTGATCGCCGGCCGCACACCCGAGTTGAACAGGTCGGACTCGAGGAAGATCTGCCCGTCGGTGATCGAGATCACGTTGGTCGGGATGTAGGCGGAGACGTCGGAGGCCTGGGTCTCGATGATCGGCAGCGCCGTCAGCGAGCCGCCCTGGAGCTCGTCGCTCAGTTTGACCGCCCGCTCGAGCAGCCGCGAGTGCAGGTAGAAGACGTCGCCGGGGTACGCCTCGCGGCCGGGCGGGCGCCGCAGCAGCAGCGACATCTGCCGGTAGGCGTAGGCGTGTTTGGTCAGGTCGTCGTAGACGCAGAGCGCGTGCTTGCCTTCGTAGAGGAAGTGCTCGCCCATCGCGCAGCCCGCGTAGGGGGCGATGTACTTGATCGGCGCCGCCTCGTCGGCGGGCGCGGCGACGATGATCGTGTTCTCCATCGCGCCGTTTTCCTCCAGCACCTCGCGCAGCTGCACGACCGTCGACATCCGCTGGCCGATCGCGACGTAGATGCAGATCAGGTCCTTGTCGCGGTTGTTGATGATCGTGTCGATCGCGATCGCCGTCTTGCCGGTCTGGCGGTCGCCGATGATCAGCTCTCGCTGGCCGCGGCCGACCGGGATCATCCCGTCGATCGACATCAGCCCGGTCTGCACCGGCTCGGTCACCGGCTGGCGCTGGACGACGCCGGGCGCTTTGAACTCGGCCGGGCGGGTCTGGCTGGTGCTGATCTCGCCTTTGTCGTCGAGCGGCCGGCCCAGCGGGTCGACCATGCGGCCGAGCAGCTGCTCGCCGACGGGGATCTGCAGCAGGTGGCCGGTGCGCTTGACCGTGTCGCCCTCGACGATCTTGTCCCACTCGCCGAACAGCACGGCGCCGACGTTGTCCTGCTCGAGGTTGAGCGCCAGTCCGGTGACCCCGTGCGGCAGCTCGAGCATCTCCAGCGCCATGCAGTTGTCGAGTCCGTGGATGCGGGCGATCCCGTCGGCCACGGAGAGCACGGTTCCGACCTCCGAGAGGTCGGCGCTGCCGGTGTCCAGTCCCTCGATCCGCTCGCGCAGAATCGATGCGATCTCGTCGGGCTTGATCTCCATTGGGGTGCTCTATTCCTCCTTACGCCGCCTGGGCGACGCTCTTTCGAAGTTTCTCCAAGCGACTGCGGATGCTCGCGTCGAGCACCATGTTGCCTACCTGCAGGACGATGCCGCCGAGGATCTCCTCGTCGACACGGCTCGCCAGGTCGACCTGCTGGCCGGTCTGGCGCTCGATCTCGCCGCCGATCTTCTCGACCACCGCGGGATCGAGCTCGGCGGCGCTGGTCACGGTGACGTCGATCCGCCGCCGCTCCCTCTTCCACAGCTCCTCGAACTCGCGGCGGATGCGGAAGACCTCGGTCATGCGGTGCTTCTCGATCAGCAGCTCGAGGAAGTTGACCAGCTCCGGCTCGGCGCCGCTGACGGCCCGCCGCAGGCCGTCGGCCTTCTCCGCCGAGGAGAAGTGCGGGCTGAAGAGGAAGACCTGCAGCTCGCGCTCCGCCGAGAGCGCGTCGGCGAACTGGCCGAGCTGCTCGCCGACCGCGTCGAGGCTGCCCTTGTCCCGGGCGACCTCGAACAGCGCATCGGCATATACGTGAGCGGCGTCAGACATATACCGCCATCTCCTCTGCTCCCATGAACACCTGAAGAATCAGATATGGACAGGCATTCATTCCCGCGTCCGGGGATGGCGGGTGGGACTCGATCACGATGAGCTCCCGCTGAGGCTGGTGAAGTCGACCTCGCTGAGCGCCTCCTCGACCAGGCGTCGCTGGTCCTCGGCGGTCAGCGACTTGCGCGTCACCTTCTCCGTCGCCAGCACCGTCAGGTCGGCGACCTCGCGGCGGATCTGCTCCAGCGAGCGCCGCGTCTCGGCCTCGATGTCGCGTTTCGCCGCGCTGACCAGCTCCTCGCGTTTTTCCTTGCCCGAGGTGGTCGCCTCGGCCTCGGCGGTCTCCGCCGCCTTGCGGGCCCGGGCCATGATCTCGTCCGCCTGCTCGCGCGCCTCGGCCAGCCGGCCGCGGTACTCCTCGAGCAGCTCGTCGGACTCCTTGCGCTGCCGTTCCGCCGCCTCGATCGACTCGGCGATCGTCTTCGCCCGCTTGTCCAGCGCCGCCTGGATTTTCGGGAAGGCGAGCTTGCTCAGCACCCACATGGTGAAGAGGAAGAGCACCAGCGTCCAGATCATCAGGCCGAGGCCCGGCGAGACGAGGAAGCTGCCGCCTTCTTCGGAGCCGGACTCCGCGGCGAGGGGAACCAGCCCCGCTATGTGACCGATCAGATCCACGTGCGCCGGCCTAGAGGAAGAAGGCGATCAGGCCGAAGATGAAGGTGTAGAAGGCGACCGCCTCGGTCAGCGCGAAGCCGAGCCAGCGGATGCTCTGCAGCTCGTCTTTCATCTCCGGCTGGCGGGCGACCGACTCGATCTCCTTGCCGAAGATGAAGCCGATGCCGATGCCGGCGCCGATCGAGCCGAGGCCGGCGCCGACGCCGAGGGCAATTGCCTTGCCGGCCGATTCGATCCCTTCATCGGAGATCGCGGCGACTACAGGGGACAGGTCCATTTGCGTACAACGCTCCTTTTCTAGTGGCTGGCGGCGGTCGCTCCGCCGATGTAGATCGCGGTCAGGGTCGAGAAGATAAAGGCCTGCAGCGTCGCGATAAGGCCTACCTCGAGGATGAAGAAGAAGAAGGCGAGCGGGAAGGTCAGCGCGCCGAGCGCGGCGATCCCGAGCAGCACCGCCAGCCCGCCGCCCATGAACAGCAGCAGCAGGTGGCCGGCGAGGATGTTGGCGAAGAGTCGCACCGAGAGCGAGATCAGGCGGGCGAAGTGGGAGATCGCCTCGATCACCCAGATGAAGCCCTTGGCGATCGGGTTCATGTCCTCGAGGCCCGGCGGCAGCCAGCTGGCGAGGTACTTGAAGAACCCCATCGCGCGGATCCCTTCCACGTGGTAGGAGACCCAGACGACGAGCGTCAGCACCAGCGGGATCGAGAGGTTGGCGGTCGCCGCGTAGAGCGCGAAGGCGGGCAGCTCGAGGCCGAAGATGTTGACCGTGTGCTCGGTGTTGACCGGCAGCGGTATGAAGCCGATGATGTTGGAGAACCAGATGAAGAAGAAGAGCGCGCCGAGGAAGGGGAACCAGCGCACCGCCGTGGCGTGGTCGAGGTTGCCGCCGGTGATGTTGTTCTTGGTCAGGTCGTAGGCGACCTCGACCGCGGTCTGCACGCGGTTCGGCTTCTGCGCCATGCGGCGCGCGATCCAGGTCATCGTGCCGACCGTGAGCGCGCTCGCGATGACGAGGTAGAGGACCGCCTTGTTGACGCTGAGGTCGATCCCGGCGAGGTGGAGCGAGATCCACGGTTCGAGCTTGAACTCGTTCTGCGGCTGGAAGGCTTCGTTCTTGCCCGCGCTGCCGAAGATCAGCAGCATCAGCATCGCCAGGGCGAGGTAGCCGCCGAGCCCGATGAAGGCTTTGGCCTTGGTGCTCACGCGACCTTGCTCCCCTCCGGCTCGAACAGGTGGGCGATTCCCTGCGCCGCCATCGAGACGGTGAACAGCACGGCGAGGGTGACGGCGGCGGCGAGGCCGGCTTCGCGCTCGGCGACCCCGGCGAGCAGCACCGCCGTGGCCATCAGCCAGACGCGGCCCAGCGTGGTCGCGGCGACTATCCCCATCGCCCGCTGGCGGTTGCCGGCGGCGAGCTCGCTCGCGGCGCGGCGGCCGGCGAGGAGCTGGATGCCGCGCTGGGCGAGCCAGACTGCGGCGGCGACCGCGTAGCCGGCCAGGGGAAGTCCCCCGATAGCGAACACGGCCAGGGCGGCGGCTAGCACCACGAGATCGACATGCTTGGGAGGAGACATAAGTCCGCTTTCTGCCCGGCGCACAGCGCGGGCCAGCGGATGCGGGACTATAACCTAACGGCCCGACGAATGGCTTTCTAGAGCCACTTCGTGCCGGTTGTAACAACTCCGCACAAGCTCCCGCTCGGCGCCGGGTCGGGAAACGCCCGCAATATGGGTGCTCCGGGTCGCCCTACGGCCCGTCGGCGGGCACGATCGCTTCGAACTCGCCCGTCTCCGGGTCGACGACGCCGAACTCGCCGGTCTCCGGGTCGACGCGGCCGGTGCGCCGCAGCTTGAGGATCTCGAGCACGTAGACCAGGTAGACGCTGGCGCCGAGGGCGAGCAGGCCGAGCAGCGCCATCACCGCGCTCCAGAAGACGTTGAAGTGGCCATGGTTGTCGCTGTAGGGGACGAAGCGCAGGGCCAGCGCCAGCGCCGCCATGACCACCGTCCAGCCGTAGAGGTAGGCGAGCGTACGGCGCCGCGAGAAGCCGATCGCGGCCATCCGGTGGTGGAAGTGCCAGGTGTCGGCGCGGTAGATCGGCCGCCCGTATTTGAGTCGCTTGGCGACGACGAAGCCGGTGTCGAGGATCGGCACGGCGAGCACGATCAGCGGCAGGAAGAGGGCGATCACCGCGTTCGTCTTCAGCGCTCCCTGCACGGCGACGACCCCGAGCAGGAAGCCGAGCAGGTTGGAGCCGGTGTCCCCCATGAAGGTCTTGGCCGGCGGGAAGCCGTCGCGCAGGAAGCCGAGCGCGGCGCCCGCGGTCAGCGCCGCGAGCACGCCGGCGGCGTTGCGCTCGAGCGAGAGCGCGATCGCCGCCAGCGCCACGCCGGAGATCACGCAGACGCCGGCGGCGAGGCCGTCGACGCCGTCGATCAGGTTGATCACGTTGATCACGGCGACGATGCCGATCGTCGTGCCGACGTCGCCGAGCGAGATCGCGCCGCCGCCGGGCAGGCTGAGCAGCTCGACCGAGCCGGGGTTGACCTGGCCGAGGAAGGGGAAGGTGAAGCTTTCGACCGTCACCCCGGCGGCGACCGGGATCACCACGGCGACCGTCTGGCCCGCGAGCTTCGTCGCGGCGTTCAGCTCGTAGACGTCGTCGAGCAGGCCGATGGCGGTGATCGCGACGGCGCCGACGAGGATCGAGCGCGTCTCGCCGTCCCAGGGCAACCAGATCAGCGCCGCGACCAGCGCCCCGGCGAGGATCGCCAGGCCGCCGAGTTTCGGCGTCGGCGCCTCGTGCAGCGAGCGCGGTCGCGGCATGTCGATCGCGCCGACCCGGCCGGCGAGCCGCATCGTCGGCCGCACCAGCAGCATCGTCACGAACCCCGCGAGGAGGAAGGCGAGCAGCGCTTCGATCGCAGCGGGCATCACAAGGGATCGCGCTTCGCTCGCTGCACGGAGAACCAGATATGGACGTTTGCTCGCTCCGCGCTCATCGACTCAGGCTAAGCCGCGTAGCGGTCAAACCACAGCGTGAAGGCGATCAGGCCCCAGAGCTGGCGGCTCAGATCTTCGCGGCCGGCGCAGTGGTCGTCGAGCAGGCGGGTGACCGCGGCGGGGTCGAGCCAGCCCTGTCGTGCGAGCGTCTCGGCCGAGAGCGTCTCGCGCGCGAAGCCCTGCAACGGGCCGCGCAGCCAGGCGGCGACCGGAATCGAGAAGCCCTGCTTGGGCGCGCGCAGGATCTGCTCCGGCAAGAGCGGCGCCAGCGCTTGGCGCAGCAGCCGCTTCTTCGCCGTGCCGCGCACCTTCAGCGGCGTCGCCAGGCCGAGCGCCAGCGACGCCACCTCGTTGTCGAGGAAGGGCACGCGCAGCTCCAGCGAGTGGGCCATGCTCGAGCGGTCGGTCTTGACCAGCAGGTCGTCGACCAGGTAGATGCCGAGGTCGACGTCCTGCAGGCGGGCAAGCGGCTCGGCGCCAACGGTCTCGGCGAATCGCTCACGATAAATCTCAACCGGATCCCAACTCTGCCGACGGGACGATTTCCCACGATATGCGTGGGTTTTCGGCCCGTCGGCTAGCAGGGCCTGGCGCTGGGTGGTGGTGAAGATCTGCTTCCAGCCCAGGTGGCGCTCGAGGGGCGGCAGGCCGGCCGAGCGGGCGAAGCGCTTGGCTTTGTAGTCGAAGCTGACCTTGGCGTCGGAGCTGGGCAGCCGCTCGATCAGCGGCGCGGCGAGCGCCGCCAGCCGGCCAACGCGCGGCGCCAGTAGGTCGGCGACGTAGGTGTAGTAGCCGCCGAACAGCTCGTCGCCCCCCTCGCCGGAGAGGGCGACCTTGACCTCGCCCGCGGCGAGCTCGGAGACGAGGTAGGTCGGCAGCGCCGAGGAGTCGCCGAAGGGTTCATCGAAGGCCTCGACCAGCTTCGGCAAGAGCTCGACCGCGTCGGGGCGCAGAACGATCTCGTGGTGCTCGGCGCCGTAGCGATCGGCGACCAGGCGCGCCCGCTCGAGCTCGTCGAAGCTCGCCTCCTCGAAGCCGACCGAGAAGGTCTTCACCGGCTCGGCCTGCTCGCCGGCGGCGAGCGCGACGAGCCCGGCCGAGTCGACGCCGCCGGAGAGCAGCACGCCGACCGGCACATCGGCTTCCAGGTGGGCGCGAACCGAGCCGCGCAGGGTCTCGCGCAGCTCCTCGGCCAGCTCGGCGGCGGGGCGGCGCCGGGTCTCGGCGGCCGGGACGGGCGCCGGCCGGGCGTAGCGCCGCTGGCGCAGCTCGCCGTCGCGCCAGACGGCGAGCGTGCCCGGCGGCAGCTTGCGCGCCTCGGCGAAGATCGTCAGCGGCGCCGGGATCGAGTTGAAGGCGAGGAAGGCGGCGACGGCGCGCGGGTCGACCTCGCGTGAGAAGCCCGGCTGCTCGAGCAGCGCCTTGAGCTCGGAGGCGAAGGAGAGCGTGGCGTCGCGCAGCCGGTAGTAGAGCGGCTTGATCCCGAAACGGTCGCGGGCGAGCAGCAGGCGGCGCTCGCGCGCGTCCCAGATCGCGATCGCGAACATCCCCCGCAGCCGCTCGGCGAAGTCCTCGCCGTGCTCCTCGTAGAGGTGGACGAGCACCTCGGTGTCCGAGGCGGTGCGGAAGCGGTGGCCGCGGCCCTCGAGCTCGCGGCGCAGCTCGCGGTAGTTGTAGATCTCGCCGTTCTGGACGACGGTGACCGTGCCGTCCTCGTTGGCGATCGGCTGGTCGCCGTGCGCGAGGTCGATGATCGAGAGCCGCCGCATCGCCAGCGCGACGCCCGCGGCGGCGAACTCGCCGTCGCTGTCCGGCCCACGGTGGACGAGCCGCGCGTTCATCCGCCGCACCGCCTCGACGTCCGCGCCCGGCCCGGCGATTCCACAGATGCCGCACATGGCGGCAGTCTCTCAACCCCCGCCCGCGGTAGAGGTTTCGTCCGCTATGCGGACGAAACCTCGACCACCATGTCAGGCCTGTCGAGACCTCTCGCCCGCGGTCGAGGTTTGGTTCGCTATGCGGTCGAAACCTCGACCGCGCTCAGCCGGGGGCGGCGGGGCCGCGGCCGAGCACCTTGACCACGGTGGCGAGCAGGACGCTGACGTAGAGGGAGACCGAGCGGTCGGCGATGTACTCCATGTCGTGCGCGAGCTTGTCCGCCCAGGACTCCTCGCGGGTCATCCGCGTCTGGGCGAAGCCGGTGACCCCGGGGCGGACGACGAGCCGCTGCCAGTACTGGGGGATCTCGCGGCACAGCTCGGTGAAGAAGGCCGGGCGGATCGGCCGCGGGCCGACCACCGCCATGTCGCCGCGCAGCACGTTCCACAGCTGCGGCACCTCGTCGAGGTGGACCTTGCGCAGGGCGCGGCCGATCCGCGTCACCTCGAGCTCGGTGCGCCGCGTCAGCTCCTCGCCCAGGTAGGGACCGAGGCGCTCCTCGGCGTCGGGCTTCAGGGTGCGGAACTTGTACATGCGGAAGAGCCGTCCCCCCCGCCCCACGCGGGCCCCGTGGTAGAAGAGCGGCCGGCCCGAGCTGAGCACGATCGCCAGCGCGGTCAGCGCCAGCAGCGGCGAGAGCACGATCAGGATCGCCGCCGAGATCAGCACATCGAGCACCCGCAGGACGCCGTCGACCGAGCGCGACTCGCCGTCGCCGGCGAGCGCGATGTAGTGCTCCAGCTCGGCCTGGACGTCCTCGGGCAGGGCGAGCGAGTCAGCTCGGGATGTGGCTTGCCGCGGAATGGTCGGCTCCGACGGTACCTAGGATCGTCTCCACCAGCGGGGCCGGGTCGCGCCGCGTCGGCGTCGCCTCCTGATCGCGCTTGCGCAGCTCGATCGCCCGCGGGTCGGTCAGCGGCCGTAGCCGGCCGGAGCGGATCAGCGCTTCGTCGACGCCGCCGAGCCGGCCGCCGTAGGTCGTGTAGACGGGCGTGCCGAGCGCCGCCGCCTCGCGGTTCATCGTCCCGCCGGCGGAGACGACGAGGTCGGCGAGGGCGACGAGGCTCTGCGCCTCGACCGCGGCGGGCGGCACGATCAGCGAGGGCAGCGCCAGGCTCTCGACCAGCTCGCGCTGGGCCTGCGTGCGCGGCAGGACGACCGCGTGTACGCCCTCGTCGCTGCCCAGCCGCTGCAGCACTTTCGGGAACAGCGGGTTCGACTTGCGGTGGTAGAGCGAGACGTCTGGCGGCGGCCGGACGACGACGACGACGCGCCCGGTGTCGACCGAGAGCCGCGTCAGCGCCTCGGGGTCGGGCTCGAAGTCGTAGAGGTAGTACTCCTCCTTCAGCCCCGGGTAGGCGAAGAGCTTGTCCGAGCCGACGCCGAAGCGGCGCAGGCGCTCGGCCGGGACGGTGTCGGGGAACATCACCCGCCTGGCGAGCCGGCAGCCGATCCGGTGCTGGGTGACCGCGTACTCGTAGTCGTGCATGTTGCACTCCGGCACGCCGAGCAGCTTCGCCGCGATCGCCAAGTCGTTGGAGCCGTGGGCGAGCGCCAGGTCGAAGGAGCGCCGGCGGCCGAAGTTGACCATGCCCGCCGTGCGCGCCCCGAGCCGCATCGCCTTGCTCAGCCGCGAGGCGCCGCCGTGCCGCCCGATCGGCGTGTGCGCCATCCCGTGCAGCTCGAGCAGCGCCTGCGTCTGCGCGTAGTCGCGCGAGGTGACCTCGACCGCGTGCCCCTGCTCCCGCAGCCGCTCGATGATCGGCCGCAGCACCAGCACATGCGCCGGCGCCGACATATCGACCCAGATCTTCATAAACCGCCGCCTGCTCCGCTTCGCGTCCGCGGGCGGCGGCTACGCGTCATATCGGCGCCGCTCACGGAGAATCAGATCGTGACGCTCGCTGATTTGAAGATTCATTGCGACCTCACTCAGGCCGCTGCAGGAACGAGATCGGGGTACAGGGGGTAGCGGTCCATCAAGGCCTTCGTGCGCTCGGAGAGTGCCCCCTTTTCAGCTTCGAAGTCATCGGAGAGGGCGGCGGCGATCACGGCGGCTATCTCGCTCAGGTCCTCCTCGACCAGGCCGCGGGTGGTCAGCGCCGGGGTGCCGATGCGCAGGCCGGAGGGGTTCATCGGTGGCCGCTCGTCGAAGGGGATCGCGTTGCGGTTGACGGTGATGCCGACCTCCTCGAGGCGCGCCTCGGCGGTCTTGCCGTCGAGCCCGCTGGGCGTCAGGTCGACCAGCACCAGGTGGACGTCGGTGCCGCCGGTCAGCACCGGGACGCCGCCCGCTTCGAGGCCGGCGGCGAATGCCCGCGCGTTGGCGATCGTCTGCCGCTGGCGGGCGCGGAACGGCTCGCTGGCGGCGATCCGCATCGCCACCGCCTTGGCCGCGATCGTGTGCATCAGCGGGCCGCCCTGCTGGCCGGGGAAGATCGCTTTGTCGATCGCCTTCGCGTGCTCCTCGGTGCTGAGGATCATGCCGCTGCGCGGCCCGCAGAGGGTCTTGTGGATCGTCGTCGTGACGACGTCCGCGTGCTCGACCGGGTTCGGGTGCTCGCCGGCGGCGACGAGGCCGGCGAAGTGCGCCATGTCGACCATCAGCTTGGCGCCGACCGAGTCGGCGATCGCACGGAAGGCGGCGAAGTCGAGCTGCCGCGGGTAGGCCGACCAGCCGGCGACGATCAGGGCCGGCTTGTGCTCCTCGGCGAGGCTCGCGACCTCGTCCATGTCGACACGCAGGTCATCGCGACGCACGTGGTAGGGCACCGGGTTGTAGAGCTTGCCGGAGACGTTGATCTTCATCCCGTGGCTGAGGTGACCGCCGTGGTCGAGCGCCATCCCGAGGAAGGTGTCGCCCGGTTCCAGCAGCGCCATGTAAGCGGCGTTGTTGGCCTGAGCCCCGGAGTGCGGCTGGACGTTCGCGTGCTCGGCCCCGAACAGCTCCTTGGCCCGGTCGATCGCCAGCTGCTCGGCGACGTCGACCTCCTCGCAGCCACCGTAGTAGCGCCTGCCGGGGTAGCCCTCGGCGTACTTGTTGGTCAGCACCGAGCCGACCGCTTCGAGCACCGCCTGCGGCACGAAGTTCTCCGAGGCGATCATCTCCAGCGTCCCCTGCTGGCGCCGCAGCTCGGCCTCGAGCACCGCGGAGATCGCCGGATCGACGTCGGAAAGCGGTGCGGCCTGCAGGTTCTCGGGTAGGTCGGCCAAGGTGGATCGACCATACCAACGGTCCGGGATAGCCTTGCGCGCCGTGAACGCCCGCGCGCTCATCGCAGTCGTCGCGCTGCTCTCGCTGCCGGGCGCGGCAAACGCCGCGGCCAAGCCCGACAACCCCTGCGAAGGCCCGCCGGCCCGCCGGCTGCTCTGCCCCAACCTGCGGATCGGCAAGCCGTCGGAAATCCACGAGACGACCTACGGGGGCAAGGCGCTGCTGCGGGCGACGAGCGATGTGCAGAGCCGCGGCAAGGGCCCGATGGAGCTGCGCGGCCACCGCGACGGCTGGGGCCGGATGCGGGTCAACGAGCGGATCCACCGCAAGGGCGGCGGCCGGCTCGTCCTGCGCACCGACGCGACGCTCCACTTCACCGACGTCGGCGCGTACTTCGGCGGCTCCTACTGGAAGGTCCACCAGCTCGCCCGCTTCGAGCTGCGCCGCGTCGGGCCGCACGGCAGGGCCGGCCCGGTGATCCGCACCGGCCCGAAGCTCAACTACTGCCTGCGCGACCTCGAGCGCACCCGTCCCGGCAGGCGCTCGCCGCAGATCCGCCACTACCCCGGCTGCGACCAGGACCCCTACACGAAGGCGGTCACGCTCGGCACCTCGGTCGGCTGGTCGGACATCTACCCGGCCGACTACGACAAGCAGTGGATCGACGTCAGCGGCCTGCGCGGCTGCTTCCTCTTCACGATGACCGTCGACCCGAAGCAGCTGCTCTTCGAGTCGAACGAGCGCGACAACTCAGCCCACCGGCGGGTCCGCCTCCCCTATCCGGGCCAGCCGGGCTGCTAGGTCGCCGCCGGAGAGACCGCCCTCGCGCAGCGCCGTCCACTCCCCCTCCTCGTCGAAGCGGGTCAGGTCGACGACGGTCGAGGGCAGGCCGGTCAGCTCACCGCCGTCGATCGCCAG
>DATFMX010000074.1:0-21545 GCA_035266685.1 Solirubrobacterales bacterium | reverse complement strand
CCGCCCGGGTGGGTCGGCACCGCCGGCACGCTCGGACCGCCGCGCTCCGCGACGAGCCCCGGCAGTCGGATGCCGAGCGGGGCGCGGGCGGGCGGCAGCGCGGCGCCGCGCTTCGACGAGCTGCCGAACAGGCAGCCCAGAAGCCCTCCCAGCTCGACGGAGCGCCCGGGGACGCGGTGCGCCTCGACCGAGGTGAAGCCCCCCTCGCCGCGGAAGCGCAGCTCGCCGTCGAAGCTGCCCAGCTCGGCGATCACCGCGTCGCTCGGCCGCTTGCAGCCGGCTTTGCGGGTCGCGTGGAGCTCCCTGCCGTTGGGGCGAAAGCGCAGCGCGATGCGCCCGCGCTCGCCGAAGGACGCCTCGATCGAGCGCGGCGTCACCCTGCCGTGGGCGAGGTACGTCGTCTCCGAGATGCGTTCGCGCACCCTGCGCCGCCGCCGGCCCCGGCCCGTGGCGCGGAACCGCGCCCTGCTGACGTCCAGCGCGACCGTCTGCCCGAAGGCGGTGACCGCGATCGTGTAGCCGTCGCGATTCTCGAAGCGCAGTTCGGAGAGCGTCCGGTTGCGCGGCAGCCCGAGCGAGCTCGAGCCCTGCCCCATCAGCGCCAGGCGTTCGTTCAGGCGGGCGACGCCCGCGTAGAGCTGCGACGCCGACGGCGCCCGTTGCGCGGCTCCGGCCGGCGCGGCGGCGCATGAAAGCGCAGCGAGCGTCAACAGGCCGCAGGCGATCCGGCGGCGCCTCACCGCACCCTCGCCGCCTGCTCGTACAGCGCCCGGACCGCGCCGCCGAAGTAGGCGCCGAAGTCGGTCCTCCGGTCGTCGCCGTAGCCGTAGTTGGTGACGCTGTTGAGCACGTTGCCGTGGATCGTCCAGCCGCCGCCCGAGGCGCCGCCGGTGACGTCACAGGAGATCGCCAGGTTGAGCGGCCCGCGCCAGAGGAACGAGGCGAGGTCGTGGCCGAGGAAGGGCGTGCCGGAGCAGACCCGCTGCGTCGCCCCGTCGAACGGCGCTTCGGCAGGGTAGCCGTGGACGTCGAAGACCTGGCCCGGCGGCAGGCCGAAGGCGATCCGGTCGCCCCCGACCGCGTCGCCGAGGCGCTGGCCTTTTTCGTTGCGCCCGACGACCGCCGCGCCGACGTCGCCGTTCTCGCTGCCTTCCTCCACCCAGGGGGCGGTCGCGCCGAGCCACTTCGCGGCGAAGACGCCGAAGGGGCGGACGCCGTTGTGGTACCCGGGGACGAAGACCCAGTCGCGGTCGAACCAGCGGCGCGAGCCGCCGAGGTTGACGCAGTGGCCGGCGGTGACGACGACGCTGCGATTCGGCGCGTCGACGGAGGTGCCGGAGCAGCGGCCGAGCCCGAAGCCGCCCGGCACGACGATGAAGATGACGCCGTTCTGGCGGAAACCCGGCGCGGTCGGGTCCTCGACTTCGGCGAATTCGGCCCGCGCCTCGGAGTCGGCTTCCACGCCGCGACCTTCGCTGTCGGCCCCGGGCGCGGCGGAAGCGCGGGCAAGGCCGCCGTGGCGCGGCGCGGCCAAGTCGAGTGGCCGCGCGCGGCGCATGCGGGCCGGCGTCCAGAAGCGCAACGCACGGCGAGCGGCGGCGGACGACGCGGCTTCGGCCGAGGCCGGCGCCGCGGAGGCGGCGGGGCTCGCCGCGAGCAGCGCTACGAGCGCGGCGACAAGGGCCGCCGCCGAACCGCACCGATGGCGTCGAGTTCTCATTTGAGGATCTCGACCGCTTCGGTGCGCAGCTCGGCGTCGAGCAGGGCGAAGTCCTCGTCGCTGAGCTTGCCGGCGGCGTGGTCGAGCTCGGCGTCGCGGATCTCGCGGTACTTGGCTTCCTTCAGCGCCTCCAGCTCGCTGTCGGGAGCCGGGCGGCGACGCCCGCCGCGGGTCGGCCAGATCGCGATCAGCGCCCCGCTGAGCGCGATCAGCCCGCCGATCCAGATCCAGGTGGCGAGCGGGTCGACGATCACGCGGAAGGTCGCCGGCGCGGCCTCGGCCAGGTAGCCCTGGGCGATCCGCTTCGCCGTCGCCAGCTGCAGGCCTTCGATCTGGGCGAGCGCGACCGGGCGCAGGCGCGGGTTGGCCGCCGCGGCGCGCATCAGCCGCGAGACGGCCCTGCACTGGGGCGGCGTCCCGGGGGCGCCGCCGACGCAGGCCTTGAAGCCGGCGTCGGCCGCCTTGGCGCTGCGCTGCACGCCGCTGATCGTCGGCTGGATCGCGGTCCAGAAGTCGCGGCGCAGGCCGGCCCGCAGGCCGATCTGGCTGTCCGATTCGCCGGCGAAGTAGCTCGCGATCGTGCCGGCGCCGGCGGTCCCGGTCGGCCGGTAGAAGCGGCGGGTCGGGTGCAGGGTGAAGGCCTTGCCGTCCTTCTCGACCCGCTCGACCGCGCCGGCGGTGAAGGCGAGCTTGTCGACCTCGACCGTCGGCCGCACGTAGGTGACCCTGTAGCCGTCGACCGTGGCGCTCTGCCCGGGTCGCAGGCGCAGATCCTGTTTGCTCTGGAAGCTCGAGGAGGCGGCGATGCCGACCAGCAGCACGGCGACTCCGGCGTGGACGATGTAGCCGCCGTAGCGGCGCCGGTTGCGGGTGACGATCCCGGCGAGCGCCGCCGGCAGCGAGCCGCCGCCCAGCGACTGCCGTGCCCGGGCGCCGCGCCAGAACTCCTGCGCCAGCCCGGTGAGGGCGAAGCCGGCGAACGCGAACAGCGCCAGTGCCCAGGGCCTGTGGCCGGCGTCGGTGAAGAGCGCCAGGCCGAGCGCGACGACGGCGCCGGCGATCGCCGGGACGACGAAGACGCGCCGCGCCGAGGCCCAGCTGACCCGCCGCCAGGCGAGCAGCGGCCCGACGCCGGTGAAGAGCACGAGCAGGATCGCCAGCGGCGTCGTGTAGCGGTCGAACCAAGGCGCCGCCAGGGAGGACTTCTCGCCGGTGAAGAGCTCGGAGATCAGCGGGAAGAAGGTGCCCCAGAAGATCACCGCGACGAGCGCGACGAGCAGCAGATTGTTAACCAGGAAGACCGCCTCGCGCGAGGCCAGCGAGTCGATCCGCTTCGGCGAGCGCAGGTCGTCGAGCCGCGAGACGATCAGCGCGGTCGAGCCGACGAGGACGACGGCGATCAGGCCGAGGATGTAGGGGCCGACGGTGCTGTCGCCGAAGGCGTGGATCGACTGCAGGACACCGGAGCGGACGAGGAAGGTGCCGAGCAGCGCCAGCGAGAAGCTGGCGACGATCAGGTAGGCGTTCCAGACCTTGAGCATGCCGCGCTTCTCCTGGACCATGATCGAGTGCAGGAACGCGGTACACATCAGCCACGGCATCAGCGCGGCGTTCTCGACCGGGTCCCAGGCCCAGTAGCCGCCCCAGCCGAGCTCGGTGTAGGACCAGCGGGCGCCGAGCAGCAGGCCGAGCCCGAGGAAGGCCCAGGCGATCAGCGCAAAGCGCCGCGTCGCGCGGATCCAGGCGGCGTCGATGCGACGGGTGACGAGGGCGCCGATCGCGAAGGCGAACGGCACCGTCAGGGCGACGTAGCCCGAGTAGAGCATCGGCGGGTGGATCATCATGCTCGGGTGCTGGAGCAGCGGGTTGAGGCCGATCCCGTCCGCCGGCGCCGGGCTCAGCGTGGAGAACGGGTTGACGCCGCCGGCGAACAGCATCAGGCCGGTGAAGAAGGCGGCGACCCCGGCCATCACCGCGGTCGCGTAGGGGACGATCTCGCGCAGCTTGCCCCGCGTCGCGAGGAGGGCGAGCGAGGCGGCGATCGAGAGCACCCAGGCCCAGAGCAGCAGCGAGCCTTCCTGGCTCGACCACATCGCCGCCAGCTTGTAGAAGGTCGGCGTCTCGATCGAGGAGTGCTGCTGGACGACGTTGAGCGAGAAGTCGTCGTTGAGGAAGGAGATCTCGATCAGCACGACGCACAGGGTCAGCAGGGCGAAGAGCCCGTAGACGGCGCGGCGCGAGATGTCGACCCAGCGGCGGTCGCCCTTGCGCCCGAGCAGCGCCGCGACGGTGGCGAAGACGGCCGTCAGGAAGGCCAGCGCCAGGGCGACGCTGCCGACGCTAGCCATTCGACTTGGTCGTGAACTTCGAGGGGCACTTGGTGACGAGCGTGTCCGTTTCGCCGACGAAGACGCCGTGCTCGACCGTGCCGCTGAGGACGATCTCGCGGCCGCCGCGGAAGGGGTCGGGGATCGTCCCCTCGTAGGTCACCGGCAGGCTCTGGCTGGCGTCGGTGCGGTCGGCGACGCGAAAGCTGATCGCCTCGCCGTGGTGGCGGACCGAGTGCTTGACCACGCGCCCGGTGAGCTCGTAGCTCCCCCCCGAGGCGCCGATCAGCTGCGAGGGCTCCTTCGCCTGCGAGGAGGCGCTGAAGGAGGTGTAGACGAGCGCGCCGGCGAGCAGCACTGCGACGCCGAGCGCGACCACAAGCCGAATCTTCCGTTTGCGCGCAGGATCCACCGGCCGGGGATTATCGCAAGGCGGCGCGCACGGCTCGCCAGTAGGCGCGCAGGAGGAGGCGCGCTGGGGCCGAGCGGGCGATGGCGGGGATGAAGGGGGAGTCGAGGTCGGGGGTGAGCCAGGCGGCGAACTCGGAGGCGCTGACCGTGCGGGTCGCCTGCACCTCGCGTCGCTCGCGCAGCAGGCGCGGCAGCCAGCGGATCGCTTCCAGGTGGCCGGCGAGCTTCTGGCGCGCCCAGCCGCCGCGGGCCGCAGCCACATACAGCGCCAGTTCCGTCGCCAGCAGCGCCGGCGCCAGCAGGATCAGCAGCGACGCCGGGTAGGCACGAAGCAGGAAGGCGTGGCGATTGCGCTCCAGCCAGCGCCACTTGTGCTCGCGGGCGCCGAACTCGTAGTCGTGGTCGACCACCGCCGCCGGCTCGATTCCCAGCGCCCCGCCGGCCAGCCGCAACCGCAGCGAGAGGTCGACATCCTCGTGGTAGAGGAAGTAGTCGGCCGGGAAGCCGCCGGCCTGCATCCAGTTGCTGCGCGGGATCGCCAGACAGGCGCCGGAGAGCGCCGTCACCTCGCCGGCCGCGGGCGCCTCGGCCAGTGGGCGCCCATGCCGTCCGGCCCAGACGATCCCGGTGAAGTGGACCGGGTTGCCGGCCGAGTTGATCGTCGCCCCGTCGCCCTCGGCGACCAGCGCCTGCCAGGCCGCCCAGCCGCGCCGCTCGAGCCAGGGCCGGCGGATCGCCTCCCCCCACCCCGTGCGCGGCGCCGCGTCCGGGTTGAGGATGACGAGCAGCTCGCCGAGCGCCTGCTCGGCGCCGAGGTTGCAGGCCGCGGCGAAGCCGAGGTTGCCGCCGCTGCGCACCACGCGCGCCGCCGGCGCCAGCTCCGCCACCGCCTCCGGCGTCCCGTCGGCGGAGTCGTTGTCGACGACGATCAGCTCGTCCCCCTCTCCCAGCTCCGGCAGCAATGCGGGCAGGCTGCGCCCCAGCTCCTCGCGGCTGTTCCAGGTGACGATCAGGACCGAAAGCGTCGGGTACACCGACGCCGCAGGCTATCCGTACGTAACTCATCTCGATCTCCTCCCGCTCGACCATTTGCCGAGGAAGTTACCCGATTTTGATGATCCGAGCTAGTATTTTTAGGTATCCTCTAGTCGACGAAAGTGAGGTCGCTGTGAATTGGGAACGCCTGGCTCGTGCCAATACCCACCCACTCCGCGTGTCAATCCTGGAAGTGCTCAGCCTCGACGGCGGTCGCACGCTGTCGCCGAAGGACCTCAGCGAGGAGCTGCAGGCGCCCCTGAGCACGGTCAACTACCACGTGACCGAGCTGCGCGACTCGGAGCTGATCAAGGTCGTCGACGAACAACAGGTCCGCGGCGCGATCGAGCACTTCTACCGCGCGGTGGACGCGTCCGAGAAATCGCCCCACAGGGGCAAGGCGAAACGGAGAAGCAAAACCGCCCGCTAGGGCGTTCGCCACATATCAAAGCGGACGACGAGGTTCGAACTCGCGACCTCGAGCTTGGGAAGCTCGCGCTCTACCAACTGAGCTACGTCCGCATCTGGGCTGATTCTACGACCAGGCCGCCCTCCGGCGACGGCTAGTGTTCGCGGGCCGTGAGCGCCCGCTCCTTCCTCGCCTTCCTTGCCGTCTGCGCGCTGATCGGGCTGCTCGGATTCGGACTGCTGAACAAGGGCGAGGCGAAGATCGCGGTCGGCGACCCGGCGCCGGACAAGGTGCTGCCGGTGCTCGGCGCGCCCGGCCGGGGCTCGATCGCCGACTACCGCGGGCGCTGGGTGCTGGTCAACCTCTGGGCCTCCTGGTGCGGCCCCTGCCGCGAGGAGGCGCCGGCGCTGGACCGCTTTTCGCGCCGATACGCCAAGCGGGGCATCACCGTGCTCGGGATCAACGTCCAGGACAACAGCGACGACGCGCTCGCCTTCCTGCGCGACAACCACATCCGCTACCCGCAGCTGCGCTCGATCGGCGACGAACGCAGCGCCGCCTTCGGCTCGACCGGGGTGCCGGAGAACTTCCTCGTCGATCCGCAGGGCAGGCTGGCGCTGATCTGGCGTGGCGTCGTCGACGAGGAATTCCTGCGCAAGCAGGTCGTGCCGGTCGTCGAAGGCCGCTCATGAGGTCGCCTGGCGTATTTTCGGTCCAGTGGACGGGAAAGTCGCCAGGCATCGGCGTGCTGGCGCTGGCGCTGGCGCTGACCTTTCTGTTCGTGGCTGGCCCCACGTACGCCGCCGCCGCGCCGCAGACCAGCATCAACGACGTCGAAGGCGAAGTGATGTGCCCGATCTGCGGCACGCTGCTCGAGCTGGCGGAATCGCCGCAGGCGGAGCGCGAGCGGGCGCTGGTCAAGCGGCTGATCGCCGAAGGCAGGGACAAGTCCGAAGTCAAGGACGCGCTCGTCGCCCAGTACGGGCCGGCGGTTCTGGCGCTGCCCGAAGGCAAGGGCTTCGACCTCTCCGCCTACCTGGTGCCGGCGATCGGCTTCTTCGTCGCGGCCGTCGCCCTGGCGTTCGGCGTGGCGCGCTGGCGACGGGCCTCGCGACCCGGCGACGACGGCGCCCCCACTGACAAAGGGCCGAGCGGCGACGACGCCGAGCGCCTCGAGCGCGACCTGGCTCGTTACGACCTGTAGCTCCGCAACGCGGTCGAGGTTCGGGTCGCATAGCGGTCCAAACCTCGACCGCGCCCCGGGGCTGGCGGCTCAGTTCTGGATGACGATCCCCTGCGCCGAGATCGGCACCTTGCGTGACTCGTCCGGCCCGAGGCAGGCGATCGTGGCGTCGACCGGCGGCAGCACCGGCCGCAGCGAGTTCTCGTCGCGCAGCGGCGGGCCGAGGAGCACGACGAGCTCGTAGGCCTCGCGCAGGCCCGCCAGCGCCCGCGCGAAGGGCTCCGAGGCGAGCAGGTGGGCGCCGTCCCCGGAAGGGCGACCGGCGACGATGCAGACCAGCGGCTCGGTCGCATCGGCGGAGCCGGGGCCCGCGAGGACGACCGGCTTGAGAATCGCCGCGCTGTCCGCCGTGCCGCGCAGGTACTCGTGCAGGCCCGGCGCCGTGGCGAGCCCCAGCGCACCGGCCAGCCCCGGGTCGGCGAGGGCGCACTCGACCAGCGCCACGCGCGATCCGCGTGCCGCCGCCGTGGCCGCCAGCCCAACCGCCACGCTGCGGGTGGTCGCCGGCTCGTGGCCGGTCGCCAGGATGCAGCGTGCGTCCCCCAGCCCCTCCAGCAGACCCTCGTGAGCCTCGAGGTCGCCGCGCCGCAGCGAGCCTGTGCGCAGCTCCGACGCGTCGCGGGCGGGGATCTCCGCCAGGACCTTCACATCTGATCGGGGGCTGAGATGCCGAGCAGCCCCAGCGAGGCGGCGATCGTGCGCTGCGCCAGCAGGCAGAGCCCGAGCCGCGAGCGCTCGACCCCCTCGCCCTCGGCGCCGACCACCTGGCAGTCGCGGTAGAAGGCGTGGAAGTCGGCGGCGACCGCCGTCGAGTAGGCGCAGATCCGGTGCGGGGCGCGCCGCGCCGCCGCCTCGCGCACCTCCTCGGGGAACTCGAGCAGGCGCTTGACCAGATCGCGCTCGGCGGGCTCCAGCGGGGTGCCCGGCGTCGGCGCCCCGGCCTCCCCCGCCTCGCCGCCCGCTTTGCGCAGGATGCTGGCGATCCGCGCGTGCGCGTACTGCACGTAGTAGACGGGGTTGTCGCTGGACTCGCGGCGCGCCAGCTCGAGGTCGAGGTCGACGGTCGTGTCGTGGCTGCGCCAGAGCATGAACCAGCGGGTCGCGTCGACGCCGATGTCCTCGACCAGTTCGTCGAGCGTGACGAACTCGCCGCTGCGCTTCGACATCTGCGCCCGCTCGCCCGATTCGACGATGTGGACCAGCCGCATGATCAGCGCCTCCAGCCGCTCGGGATCGGTGCCGAGCGCCGCGATCGCGGCACGCAGGCGCGGCGCGTAGCCGTGGTGGTCGGCGCCGAGCACATCGATCAGATGCTCGAAGCCGCGCTCGAGCTTGTCGCGGTGGTAGGCGACGTCGGCGGCGAGGTAGGTCGGATCGCCGTCGGAGCGGATCAGCACGCGGTCCTTGTCGTCGCCGAACTCGCTGCTGCGCAGCCACAGGGCGTCTTCGCTGCGGTAGGTGTGGCCGCGCCGCTCCAGCTCCTCCAGCGCAGCCTCGACCTCGCCGCTCGCGTAGAGGTCGCGCTCGGAGAACCAGCTGTCGAAGCCGACCCCGAAGCGCTCGAGCGTCCCGCGCACGCCCTCGAGGATCAGCTCGATCCCGCGCCGGCCGATCGCCTCCGTCTCCTCCACATCGATCCCCTCGGCCTTCATCCGCTCGCCCAGCTCGGCGACGTAGGCGCCTTCGTAGCCGTCTTTCGGCGGCGGCTCGCCCTTCATCGCGGCGACGATCGACTCGGCGAAGCGCTGCACCTGACCGCCGGCGTCGTTGACGTAGTACTCGCTTTCGACCTCGTGGCCGACCGCCTTCAGCAGGCGCACCAGGGCGTCGCCGTAGGCGGCGTGACGACCGCCGCCGACATGCAGCGGCCCGGTCGGGTTGGCCGAGACGTACTCGACCAGCATCCGCTGTGGCGAGGCGACCGGCGCCGGCCCGAGCTCCCTGCCGGCGGCGCCGAGCCCCGCCATCGCCCGCCGGTACCAATCGTCGGAGAGGAAGAGATTGACGAAGCCGGGGCCGGCGACCTCGATCCGGTCGACGCTGCCCGCGGCGCCCAGCTCACGCTCGAGCTCCTCGCCGAGCCGCGCCGCGACGTCGCGCGGCGCCTCGCCGAGCGGCGCCGCCAGCAGCATCGCCGCGTTGGAGCTGTAGTCGCCGAGCTCCGGCTTGGGCGGGCGGTCGAGGGTCGGCCGGGGCTCGATCGGCTCGCCGTCGCGCAGGGTGCGCGCGGCGCGCTCGACGGCCACCCGCAGCTCGCTGATCGAGTCCGTTGCAGTCATGGGTGCATCGTATGGACCGAAGCGGTGCCCGAGTACGCTGGCCGCCCCCATGCGCATCGCCGTGCTCAGCGACATCCACGCCAACCTGCCCGCCTTCGAGGCGGTGCTGGGCGCAATCGACGCGGCGGGGGTGGAGGAGACCTGGTGCCTCGGCGATCTGGTCGGCTACGGCGCCGAGCCCGACGGGTGCGCCGACCTGGCGCGCGAGCGCTGCGCGATCTGCCTCGTCGGCAACCACGACCTCGCCGTGCTCGGCGCGCTCGACGTCAACGCCTTCTCCGAGGCGGCGGCGACGGCCGTCGCCTGGACCCGCGGCCAGGTCGCCACGCGGACGACGGAGTGGCTGCGCGGGCTCGAGCCCGCCGGCGAGCGCGAGCAGATCGGCATCTTCCACGCCTCTCCCCGCGACCCGGTCTGGGAGTACGTGCTCTCCGCCGAGCAGGCCGACGCCTGCCTCGACGCCCAGGAGCAGCGGATCGCGCTGGTCGGCCACTCCCATGTCTCGCTCTTCTTCGTCCGCGCGGAGGGCGAGGAGATCCGCGGCGCGCAGGCGAGCGACGACACGCTGCTCGACCTCGGCGCGGGCCGGTGGCTGGTCAACCCGGGCAGCGTCGGCCAGCCGCGCGACGGCGACCCGCGCGCCGCCTGGCTGGAGCTCGACACCGGCGAGGCGACCGCCCGCTTCCACCGCGTCCCCTACGACGTCGAGCGAGCCGCCGCGGCAATCGTCGCGGCGGGTCTGCCGCGACGCCTCGCAGAGCGGCTCAAGGTCGGCTCATGAAACGCTCATCCACGTTCATATGCAGGCAATTCTTGCGCCATGGGCGGTTCTCTAGACTCGCCCGAGTGCGTCGCGCCTCCCTGCCATCGCTTGCCCTCGCCGCGGGCCTCCTGATCGCCGTCGGGCTGACCGCCTGCGGCGGCGAAGACGCCAAGCTGCTGCCCGGAGAGACGGCGCGCGAGATCACCGCCAACCTCGACACGGTCAAGCAGCTCGCGGGCGAAGGCGACTGCGTCGGCGCCGAAAGCGCGGCACAGCAGGTGGGCGAACAGACCGAAGCGCTGGAAGGCGTCGATCCGAAGCTGAAGCGGGCGCTCGAGCAGGGCGCGGCGCGGCTGGAAGAAGTGATCGCATCCTGCGAAGAATCGAGCAGCGAAGCGATCACCCCGGCCGAAGTCCCGACCGAACCCGAAGAAGAAGCCGAAGCGCCGAAGCAGAAGGAAAAGGAATCCAAGGCGAAGCCGAAGCAGGAAGAAGCCGAAGAAGGCGGCTCCCCCTCGCTGCCGCCGCAGGCCAACGGCGAAGGCAACGGCGCCGAAAAGGGCAACGGCCCGCCGGCGGCCGAAGAAGCGCCTGAAGAAGCGGCGCCCGAAGGCCCGTCGGGCGGCGTCGGCCCCGGCGCCCCGGCCGGGGGAGGCGAATGATGGCGCCGGCGGCCCTATCCGGGCGCTACGAGCTCGCCGACCGACTCGGCTCGGGCGGGATGTCGAACGTCTACCGCGCCACCGACCTGACCCTCGAGCGCACCGTCGCGGTGAAGATCCTCGCCGAGCACCTCTCCGACGACGAGCGCTTCGTCGCCCGCTTCCGCCGCGAGGCGCTGGCGGTCGCCAAGCTGATCCACCCCAACATCGTCCAGGTCTACGACACCGGGATCGACGAGAGCCGTCACTACATCGTCATGGAGTACGTCGAAGGACGCTCCGGGGCGCAGATCCTGCAGCGCCACGGCCCGCTCGACCCGGAGATCGCCGCCGAGGCCGGCGTCCAGGCCTGCGCCGGCCTCGACTACGCGCACCGGCGCGGGATCATCCACCGCGACGTCAAGCCAGGCAACCTGATGGTCGTCGGCGGGCCGGTGGGCGGCGGGCCGATGACGGTCAAGCTGACCGACTTCGGGATCGCCCGGGCGCTCGCCCAGACCCGGATCACGCAGGTCGGCTCGGTGGTCGGCACCGCCGCCTACCTGGCGCCCGAGCAGGTGCGCGGCGAGGAGGCGACGCCGGCGACCGACGTCTACGCGCTCGGCGTCGTCCTCTACCAGTTCCTCACCGGTCGCCTGCCCTACGAGGGCTCGACCCTGGCCGAGCTGGCGGTGCGCCAGCAGAACGAGCGCCCCCTGCCCCCCACCACCTACAACGACGAGGTGCCGGAGACGCTCGGCGGCGCCGTGCTGCGGGCGCTGGAGGGCGACCCCTCGCGCCGCTACGCCAGCGCCGACGAGCTGGCCGGCGGGCTGCAGATGGGCCTGCAGGGCGAGGATGTGACGCTGCCGCTCGAGGAGGGCGAGACGGCGACCCAGGTGCTCGGCGGCGAGGAGGCGACGCGCCGCCTCGACCAGACCGAGCGCACCGAGCTGCGCCCGTCCTCGCCGACCCGCCGCCCGGTCGCCCGCGCGCCGCAGCAACCCGTGGAGCCGGCGCCGCGACAAGTCGCGCCCCCCGCCCCGGCCAAGCGCGGCGCCTTCTCCCGCTTCGCCCGCTTCGTGATGGCCGCCGTAGCCCTCGTCCTGATCGCCGCCGCGGTGGCCGCCGCGGTGATCGTCGCAACCGACAAGGCAACCGGCGTCCACGCCAGCGAAGTCGCCGGCGACACGGTCGACAAGGTGGTCGAAGAAGTGAAGGAACTGGTCAAGAAGAACACCGAATAGCCCAAGGTGCGGCGCCCTTCAGAACCGCGGTGGAATAGGAGCTGAAGGTTCCGGCCTCTATGGCGGTTCGAGCGTTGGCCACCAGTTCGTGCATGTAGGTGAGGTTGTGGAGGCAGAGGAGGCGGACGGCGGTCAGCTCCTCGGCGCGGGACAGGTAGCTGAGGTAGTCGCGGTCGTGGTGCCGGCAGGCGGGGCAGGGGCAGCCGTCGGCGATCGGGTCGCGGTTGCCCTCCCAACCGGCCTTGCGCAGGTCGAGGCGGAAGCGTTTCTCGGGGTCGGGGACGAGCGCGGTGCCGTGGCGGGCGAGGCGGGTGGGGATCGCGCAGTCGAAGACGTCGAGCCCGAGCGCGATGCCGGCGAGCAGGTCGTCGACGTCGCCGATCCCCAGCAGGTGCTTGGGCGCCTGCTCGGGCAGCAGCGGCGCGGTCAGCTCGAGCACGCCGCGCATCTCCTGCTTGTCGCGCCCCAGCGTGCCGCCGATCGCGACGCCGTCGACGCCGGCCTCGGAGACGGCCTGCGCCGACTCGCGCCGCAGATCCTCATGCACGCCGCCCTGGACGATCCCGAAGACCGCCTGCCGCGCCGGACCGTGCTCGCCATGCCACTCCAGGCAGCGGTCCAGCCAGCGGTGCGTGCGCTGCATCGAGCGCGCCGTGTAGTCGCGGTCGGCGTGGTAGGGCGTACACTCGTCGAAGACCAGCGCGATGTCGGACCCGAGCTTCGCCTGCACCTCCATCGAGACCTCAGGCGAGAGGAACAGTTCGCGCCCGTCCCTGTAGGAGCGGAACCGCACCCCCTCCTCGTCGATCGAGACGACCGACCCCCGGTTGCCGCCGGGCCTCCCCTTCCCCTTCACCTCGTCGGCCACCCCGCCGTGCGCCAGCGAGAACACCTGAAACCCACCCGAGTCGGTGATCAACGCCCCGTCCCACCCCATGAACTCATGCAGCCCCCCGGCAGCCGCGATCCGATCCGGCCCGGGCGAGACGAACAGGTGGTACGTATTCCCGAGGATCAGCTCGTACCCCACCCCAGCTACCTCGCGAGACTCAAGACCGCGCACCGTCGCCTTCGTGGCCAGCGGAATGAACGCCGGCGTGCGAACCGGGCCGTGCGCGGTATGAAGCACCCCGGCCCGCGCAGCGCCGTCTTCGGCGGCGACCTCGAATCTCAACCGCTGGGGCTCGCTCCTCATGAACCGGAAACGCGGCGAAGGAGGGCGCCCTCGATCAGCGACTTCCCGGTCATCGCCGCGGGTTGAGGAATGCCAAGCAGTTGGAGCACGGTGGGGGCGACATCGGCCAGGATGCCGTGGTCGCGCAGCTCCAGTCCCTCGCGGGTGACGATCAGCGGGACCGGATTCAGCGAGTGCGCAGTGTTCGGCGAGCCGTCCGGCTCGAGCATGTGGTCGCAGTTGCCGTGGTCGGCGGTGACGATGCAGGCGCCGCCCTTCGCCTCGACCGCCGCGATCACCTCGCCGAGGCGGCCGTCGACCTCCTCGACCGCGCGCACCGCCGCCGGGATCACCCCCGTGTGGCCGACCATGTCGGGGTTGGCGAAGTTGATGATGCCGAAGCGGTAGTCGTTCTCCGACCAGTGCGAGACAAAGGTGCCGGCGGCGCCGCGGGCGCTCATCTCGGGCTTGTGGTCATACGTCGGCACCTCGCGCGGCGAGTCGACCAGATGGCGCTCCTCCCCCTCCCACTCCTGCTCGCGCCCGCCGTTGAAGAAGTAGGTGACATGGGCGTACTTCTCGGTCTCGGCGACATGCAGCTGACGGCCGCCGGCCTCGGAGACGACCTCGGCCAGGGTCGTGCTCGGCCGCGCCTCGGGGAAGGCGACCGGGTAGGGCCAGCCCTTGCGGTACTGGGTCATCGTCGTCAGCTCGAGCTCCGGCCCGCCGCTGCGCGAGAACTCCTCGAATCCCGGCTCGGCCAGCGCCCGGGTCATCTGCCGGGCGCGGTCAGGGCGGAAGTTGATGAAGAAGGCGACGTCGCCCTCGACAGCGCCGTCGTAGTCGCCGATCACCGTCGGCTTGGCGAACTCGTCGGTCTCCTCACGCTCATACGAGGACTCGATCGCCTCGGCGGCGCTCGCCGCCTGCAGGCCGCGCGCGTGGACGATCGCGTCGTAGGCGAGCTTGGTCCGCTCCCAGCGCGTGTCACGGTCCATCGCGTAATAACGGCCGCCGACCGTGGCGACGCGCCCAGCCTGGCGCAGCCAGCGCTCCAGCTCGGCCAGGTACTCGCGACCGCCGTGCGGCAGCGTGTCGCGCCCGTCGGTGAAGGCGTGGAAGACGACATCGGGCACGCCCTCCTGCGAGGCGAGCTCGATCGTCGCCTCGATGTGCTCCCAGCCGGAGTGAACGCCGCCGTCGGAGACCAGCCCGAGCAGGTGCAGGCGCCCACGCGGGCTGCGCCGGGCGCGGTCGCAGGCGTCGAGCAGCGCCGCGTTCTCGAAGAAGCTGCCGTCGGCGATCGAGTCGTCGATCCGCGCCAGGTCCTGCTTGACGATCGCCCCCGCGCCGAGGTTGAGGTGGCCGACCTCGGAGTTGCCCATCTGCCCGTCGGGCAGCCCGACGTCGCGCCCCTGGGCGGAGAGTTCAGTGTGCGGATACGTGCTCCAGAGGCGATCGAAGACGGGCGTCTCTGCCTGCGAGATCGCGTTGCCCGGTCCCGGCGGCGCCAGGCCCCAGCCGTCGAGAATCACGAGCGCCAGCGAAGGGACGGTCATCGCGGACCCTTCCGGTGCGCTTTTCCAACCCTCTCGGTGGGAAAGGCGCACCGGAACCTCACGCTGCCTCCACTATGGCCGCGAATTCTTCGGGGTCAAGGCTCGCCCCGCCGACCAGGGCGCCGTCGATGTCGTCCTGCGCCAGCAGTTCGGCGGCGTTGGCCGGCTTGACCGAGCCGCCGTAGAGGATCCGCACCGCGTCGGCTGCCGCGCCGCGCTCGCGCAGCACATCGCGGATGAAGGCGCACGCCTCCTGGGCCTGCTCGGGCGTCGCCGTGCGGCCGGTGCCGATCGCCCAGATCGGCTCGTAGGCGACCACGACCTCGGCGATCCGGTCGTCCTCGACCGCGGCCAGGTCGGCCTGCAGCTGGCGCTCCAGCACGCCCTCGGTCTGCCCGCCGTCGCGCGCCTCCTCGCTCTCGCCGACGCAGAGGATCGGCTCCAGCCCGGCCGCCAGCGCCGCCGGGACCTTGCGCGCCAGCGCCTCGTCGGTCTCGCCGAAGTACTGGCGGCGCTCGGAGTGGCCGAGGACGACCGCCTCGACGTCGAGCTCGACCAGCATCGCCGCCGAGACCTCGCCGGTGAAGGCGCCCGAGCCCTCCTCGTGCATGTTCTGCGCCGCCACCTTCACGGCCGTGCCGTAGCGCCGCTCGACCACCGCGGTCAGCGCCGTGAACGGCGGGCAGATGACGACGTCGTGCTGGGTCGCGGCAATCCGCGGCAGCAGCGCGTCGACAAACGCGCCCGCCTCGGCGACGGACTTGTGCATCTTCCAGTTGGCGGCGATGTAGGGGGTGCGATCAGGCATCTCGCAGGGCCTCCACTCCGGGCAGCTTCTTTCCCTCCAGCAGCTCCAAGGACGCTCCTCCTCCGGTCGACACCCAGTCCACTTTCTCAGCCAGGCCGAACTCGTTCAGCGCCGCCACCGAGTCGCCGCCGCCGACCACGGTCGTGCCGGGCGCCGCGGCGACCGCCTCAGCGACCGTCCGCGTGCCGGCGGCGAACGGCGCCAGCTCGAAGGCGCCCATCGGCCCGTTCCAGAGCACGGTGCCGGCCGCGGCGATCCGCTCGGCATAGGTGGCCGCGGTGCGCGGTCCCACATCGAGGCCCATCCAGCCGTCCGCCACCTCGACCGCGTCGCTCTCGCGCCGCTCGGTATCCGCGTCGAAGCTGCGGCCCAGCACCAGGTCGACCGGGAGCAGCAGCTCGCACTGCGAGTCCCCCGCCCGCGCCAGCGCCTCCTCGGCCAGCTCCACGCCCTGCTCCTCGACCAGCGAGTCGCCGGTGGCGATGCCCTGGGCGCGGAAGAAGCTGAAGCACATCGCGCCGCCGATCAGGATGCCGTCGGCGACTTCGAGGAAGCGGTCGATCACGCCGACCTTGTCGCTCACCTTGGCGCCGCCGAGCACGACGACCAGCGGCCGGCCGGGCGACTCGACCACCGCCGTCAGTCGCTCGACCTCGCTCTGCAGGAGCAGCCCCGCGTAGCCCGGCAGGCGGTGGGCGACGCCCTCGGTGCTGGCGTGCGCCCGGTGCGCGGCGCCGAAGGCGTCGTTGACGTAGAGGTCGGCGAGCCGCGCCAGCGCCTCGGCGAGCGCCGCGTCGTTCGCGGTCTCCCCCGGCTCGTAGCGGACGTTCTCGAGCAGCAGCACGCCGCCCGGGCTCAACCCCGCGGCCAGCGTCTCGACGTCCGCACCGACCACCGCCGGCGCCTGCTGGACCGGCGCCCCGAGCAGCTCCGCCAGCCGCTCACCGACCGGCTTCAGCGAGAGCTCGGGCACGACCTCGCCCTTCGGCCGCCCCAGGTGGGAGACGAGGACGAGCGAGGCGCCGCGCTCGCGCAGCGCTTCGATCGTCGGCAGCGCGGCGCGGATCCGCGTGTCGTCGGCGACCCGGCCGCCGTCCAGCGGCACGTTGAAGTCGACCCGGACGAGGACCCGCTTGCCGGCGACCTCGGCGTCGCGGACGCTCGCCTTGGAGAAGCTCACGGCCTCAGAGGACCTTGCCGGCGAGCTCCACGCAGCGGTTCGAGTAGCCCCACTCGTTGTCGTACCAGGAGACCGCCTTGATCAGCTTGCCGTCGCCGATCGCCATCGTCTGGCCGGCGTCGAAGATCGAGGAGTGCGGGTCGCTGACGATGTCGGTCGAGACGATCTCGTCCTCGGTGTACTTGAGGATCCCCTTCAGCGGGCCCTCGGCCGCCTCCTTCATCGCCGCGTTGACGGCGTCGGGGTCGGTCGGGCTCGACGGCGTGAAGACGAGGTCGACGACCGAGCCGGTGATCACCGGCGCCCGCACGGCGAGCCCGTTCAGCCTGCCGTTCAGGTCAGGCAGCACGAGGCCGACCGCCTTGGCGGCGCCGGTCGTCGTCGGGATCAGGTTGACCGCGGCGGCGCGCGCCCGGCGCAGGTCCTTGTGCGGCATGTCCTGCAGGCGCTGGTCGGCGGTGTAGGCGTGGATCGTCGTCATCAGCCCCTGCTCGATGCCGAAGCTCTCGTGCAGCACCTTGGCCATCGGCGCCAGGCAGTTGGTCGTGCAGGAGGCGTTGGAGATGATGTTGTGGTTCTCGCGGTCGTAGTCGCTGTCGAAGTTGACGCCCAGCGCGACAGTTATGTCGGGCTGCTTGGCCGGCGCCGAGATGATCACCTTCTTCGCCCCGGCGGCGAGGTGCTTGGCGGCGTCTTCGCGGCCGGTGAACAGGCCGGTCGACTCGATCACCACATCGACCCCGAGCTCGCCCCACGGCAGCGCCCCCGGGTCGCGCTCGGCGAGCACCTTGAGCTGCCTGCCGTCAACCGAGATCGACCCGTCGCCCGCCTCGACCTCGCCCGGGAAGCGCCCGAGGATCGAGTCGTACTTGAGCAGGTGGGCGAGCGTGCCCGTGTCGGTGATGTCGTTGACGGCGACGAAGTCGAGGTCCGCACCCGCCGCCAGGGCGGCGCGGAAGAGATTGCGACCGATCCGGCCGAAGCCGTTGATGCCGACCTTCACTGCCATGAACTCATCCTCCTGGTGTCGATGCGTTGGCTGGTTCGAGGTTAGTCGCTGCCGACGGTGATCTCGATTTCATACCCGTCGGGGTCGCGGAGAAAAGCGGAGTAGGAGCCGGAGCCGTAGGAGCTGCGCTCGCCCGGCTCGCCGACCGCCTCGCCGCCGGCGCCGACGCCCTGTTCCCAGGCGGCCTTGACGGCGACGATCCCCAGCCCCCGGAAGCTGAGCAGCCCGAAGCCGGGCTTCGGCGGGTGGTGGGCGGAGACGAAGAAGACCGGTTTGGCGATCCCCCAGCCGACCGTCTCGTCCTGCTCGAAGTGGCGGCGCCAGCCGAGCGGCGCGAGCAGCGTGTCGTAGAACGCGGACGAGCGCTCGAGGTCGGAGACCTCTAGGAGAACGTGGTGCAACATCGGGCGGGGGAGGCTATACGGGCCGCTGGCTAGCCGCTGCGTGGGGTCCAGCGGAAGTAGCGGATCGCCAGGAAGGCGCCGACGAGGCCCCAGATCGCGACCACGCCGAGGTTGCCCCAGGAGACGCTGGCGCCGCCCGGCACGTAGGCGTCGAAAAGCGCCTCGAAGAAGTGGCGGATCGGGAAGGCGTCGGCGAAATGGATGACGCCGCTCGGCAGCTGGTCGTCGGGGATGAAGACGCCGGAGAGGAAGTAGAGCGGCAGCAGCAGGGCGTTGACGATCGGCGCCGCCGCGTCCTGCGACGGGATCGCCGCGGTGAGCGCGATGCCGAGGCAGCAGAAGGCGGCGGTGCCGACGAGCAGCGAGAGCAGGATCGCCGGCAGGCGGCTCCAGGGGAAGCCGACGCCGTAGACGAGGTCGCCGATCGCCGCGATCAGCGCCAGCATCAGCAGCGCGACGACGATCGAGTTGCCGATCCGCCCGGCGATGAAGACCCAGGCCGGCATCGGCGTGCCACGGCCGCGCTTCAGCCGCCCGTCCTCGCGCGCGATCACCAGCGACATCGCCAGCGACTGCATCGTCGCCGAGATCACCGAGAGGGTGATGATCGCCGGCACGTAGTAGGTCGTCGTCTTGATCCCGCCCCGCACTTCGACCGTCTGGTCGCCGAACACGGTGGCGAAGATCAGCAGCAGGATCACCGGGAAGCCGACCGTAAAGAAGACCGAGGCCGGGTTGCGCCAGAAGGCCTTCTGGTCGTAGCGGAACTGGTGCAGGACGAGGCTCATGTCTGGTCCGTCAGCTCCAGGTAGACGTCCTCGAGGCTGGGACGGGCGACCTCGAGCCCCTCCAGATCGCGGCCCTCGGCCAGCGCCCTGCCGGTCAGCTCGTTCAGCGTCTTCACCGGCGTCGTCGTCTCCAGCGCCACCTCGCGCCCGTCCTCGCGGTAGCTGATCCGCGCCGGGCGGCTCTCGCGGTCGCCGAGGTCCTCGGGGGTGCCGCGGGCGACGATCTCACCCTGGGCGATGATCGTCACCCGGTCGGCGAGCCGCTGCGCCTCGTCCATGTAATGGGTGGTGAGGAAGACGGTCTTGCCGAGCTCGCGCAGGCCGGCGATCGTCTCCCAGGCCTGGCGCCGCGCCGAGGGGTCGAAGCCGGTCGTCGGCTCGTCGAGGAAGAGCAGCTCCGGATCGCCGATCAGCGCCATGCCGACGTCGAGCCGGCGCTGCTGGCCGCCGGAGAGCGCGCTGGCGCGGGCGTCGGCCTTGTCGGCCAGGCCGACGAGCTCGATCGTCTCCTCGATCGGCCGCGGCGCCTCGTAGTAGCCGGCGTAGAGGGCCAGGGACTCGCGCACCGTCAGATAAGGGTCGAGGCGGCAGCTCTGTAGGACGATCCCGATCCGCTCGCGCCAGCGGCGGTCGCCGTGCTCGGGGTCCTCGCCGAGCACGCTGACCTCGCCGGCGCTGCGCTTGCGGTAGCCCTCGAGGATCTCGACCGTGGTCGTCTTGCCGGCCCCGTTCGGACCGAGGAAGGCGAAGACCTCGCCGCGCTCCACCTCGAGGTCGATGCCGCGCACCGCCTCGGCGTCGCCGTAGCTCTTGCGCAGGCCGCGAACGGATATGACGGTTTCAGGCATCAATGACGGTTCCAGTCGTCGCCAGGCAAGGACGCAGGGAGGGCGACGAGGGGAGCGCACATTAGTGCGTGACCCGAGGAGACCGACTGAGGACGCCGCATGGCGGCGTCTGGGGCCGTCATTCGAGGTCGCGGTGCTTGACGCGGACGACCACGCCCTCGCGGCCCTCCAGCGCGCGGCGGATCCGGTCGGCGACGGTGACCGAGCGGTGGCGGCCACCGGTGCAGCCGATCGCGATCGTCAGGTGGCTCTTGCCCTCGGCGACGTAGGCGGGGACGAGGAACTCGAGCAGCGGCAGCAGGCGGCCGTAGAACTCGCCCGCCTGGGTCCCCGACTCGACGTAGGCGCGCACCTCCTCGTCGAGGCCGGTCTGCGGGCGCAGCTCGTCGACGTAATGGGGATTGGGCAGGAAGCGCACATCGAGGGTCAGGTCGGCGTCGCGCGGCGGCCCGTTCTTGAAGCCGAAGGTGAGCAGGGTGAGCGCCAGCTTGCCGGTGTCGTGGCCGTCGAGCATCTCCTCGGCGATCCGGCGGCGCAGCTGGCCGCCGGTCGAGCCGCTGGTGTCCATCACCACATCGGCGCGGGCGCGCAGCGGCGCCAGCAGCTCGCGCTCGGCGCGGATCCCGTCGACGATCCGCCCCTCGGGCGCGAGCGGGTGGCGCCGGCGGGTCTCCTTGTAGCGGTCGAGCAGCGTCTCCTCGTCGGCCTCGAGGAAGAGCAGCTTCGGCTTCAGCCCGTCGCGGCTGAGCTCGTCGATCACCTGGATCAGCTCATCGAAGTACTCGCCGCCGCGCACGTCGGAGACGACCGCGGCGCGCTCGACCCCGCTGCCCTCGTGGCGGAAGAGCTCGCCGAGGCCGCCGATCATCCGCGGCGGAAGGTTGTCGACGCAGAAGTAGCCGCCGTCCTCGAAGGCGGCGATCGCTTCCGACTTGCCGGCGCCGGAGTGGCCGGTGATCAGGACGAGGTCGACCCCTTTGCCCACGCTAGCCGCCGGTCCTGTGCAGCTGCTCGTGGATCTCGCGCGCCAGCTTGCCGGGCACACCGGGGACCGCCTCGAGCTCCTCGCGGGTCGCGGCGAGGAAGCGCTCGGGCGTGCCGAAGTGCCTGAGGAAGGCGCGCTTGCGGGCCGGGCCGACGCCCTTCAGCTCGTCGAGCACCGAGCCGGTCATCGCCCGGTCGCGGCGCCCACGGTGGTGCTCGATCGCGAAGCGGTGCGCCTCGTCGCGCACCCGCTGCAGCAGCTTCGAGGCCTCCGAGCCGGGGTCGACGTCGATCGGGTTCGGCCGTCCGGGGACGAAGACCTCCTCCTCGCGCTTGGCCAGCGAGACGACGGTGACGCCGCGCTCGACGAAGGGCCCGAGCGCGCGCATCGCGGCGCCGAGCTGGCCCTTTCCGCCGTCGATCATCACCAGCGAGGGCAGCGCGGCGAAGCTCTCGTCGCGTTTGCCGTCGTGCGGCGACAGGTCGGCCTGCTCGAGGTATCGGCTGACGCGGCGTTCAAGCACCTCCTGCATGGAAGCGAAGTCGTCGGACCCGTTCGGGTGCGCGCCGCGCACTTTGAACCTCCGGTAGTCGGACTTCTTGGTCGCGCCGCCCTCGAAGACGACCATCGAGGCGACCGTGTGCTCGCCGCCGAGGTTGGAGATGTCGAAGCCCTCGATGCGGACCGGCAGCTCCTCCATCGCGAGCGCCTCGCG
>DATFMX010000073.1:0-9532 GCA_035266685.1 Solirubrobacterales bacterium | reverse complement strand
GGGCCGTCGCCGCTGCCGCCTGCGCAGTCGTAGTCGTATGCATTCGGGTCGAGACATGCGCCTTCGTAGTTCGGGTCGCATTCGCTGGTCGTCGCTCCCCCTGAGCTTTCGGCGTCCGAACCGGAGCCGCAGCCCGCGGCTACCAACAGGGCGCAGCAGACCGCCAAACCTGCCAAGACTCGCATCGTTCCTCCCCAAGACTCTTTGCGTTTCCAGCTCGCAGCATATGAGTGTCGGCGGGGAAGTGACGACCGGTTCGCGGAGACGGGCGGACGCTCGACGGACGGGCGGACTTGCCGAATCTGATTCGATTGCTGCCCCGATGGCCGTCAGCGCCCAGTACAGCGTCACGATCCGGGTCGAGCTCGATGCTCGGCATGAGCCCCTGGGCAAGCTGACCGCGTCGATCGCCGAGGCGGGTGGACAGCTTCAGGGCGTCGACCTCGTGCCCGGCGCCGGCGGCGAGGGGAAGCGGGTGCGCGAGTTCACGATCGACGCCCAGGACCGGCCGCACTGGGAGCGGATCCTGCGGGCGATCGGCTCGACCCGCGGCGCCAGGGTGCTCGACTACGTCGACCGCACGATGCAGATGCACCGCGGCGGCAAGATCTCGGTCGAGAACAAGTACCCGCTGAAGACCCGCGACGACCTCTCGATGGCCTACACGCCCGGCGTCGCCCGCGTCTGCCAGGACATCCACGCCGACCGCGCCAAGGCCTTCGAGTACACGATCAAGAAGAACACCGTCGCGATCGTCTCCGACGGCAGCGCCGTGCTCGGCCTCGGCAACATCGGCCCCGAGGCGGCGATGCCGGTGATGGAGGGCAAGGCGATGCTGTTCAAGGAGTTCGCCGCGGTCGACGCCTTCCCGATCTGCCTCGACACCCAGGACGCCGAGGAGATCATCAAGGCGGTCGAACTGATCGCCCCGACCTTCGGCGGCGTCAACCTCGAGGACATCTCCGCCCCGCGCTGCTTCGAGATCGAGGAGCGGCTGAAGAAATCGCTCGACATCCCGGTCTTCCACGACGACCAGCACGGCACCGCGGTGGTCACGATGGCCGCCCTGTTCAACGCGCTGAAGATCGTCGGCAAGCCGATCGAGCAGCTGCGGGTGCTCGTGGTCGGGCTCGGCGCCGCGGGGGTGGCGGTGACGAAGATGATGCTCGCCTCCGGAGTGACGCATGTCGTCGGCTGCGACCGCCAGGGCGCCCTCTCGACCGAGCGGACCGACTACCAGTCGGGCGAGATGAGCGGGATCAAGCGCTGGTACGCGGAGAACTCGAACCCCGAGAAGCTCGCCGGCCAGCCCGAGGATGTGCTCGAGGGCATGGACCTCTTCGTCGGCCTCTCCGGGCCGGGGATCATCTCCGCGCAGGCGCTGGAGAGGATGAACGACGACGCGATTGTCTTCGCGATGGCCAACCCGACGCCCGAGGTGATGCCCGAGGACGCGGCGCCCTACGTGCGGATCATGGCCACCGGCCGCTCCGACTACCCGAACCAGATCAACAACGTGCTCTGCTTCCCCGGCATCTTCCGCGGCGCGCTCGACGCCGGCTCGCCCAACATCACCGAGGAGATGAAGCTGGCCGCCGCCCGCGGCATCGCCGATGTGGTGACGGAGGACGATCTCTCCGAGGACTACATCATCCCCAGCGTGTTCAACCGCGACGTGGCGCCGATGGTCGCCAAGGCCGTGGTCGAGGAGGCCAAGCGCGTGGGGCTCGCCCGCTTCAGCGAGGAGACCGGCACCTTCTCCACGGTGGAGGTGGGCTGAACCGATGCGCGTCCTGGTCACCGGAGCGAGCGGCTTCATCGGCTCGGCGCTGTGCGACGCGCTGCTCGCCCGCGGCGACACCGTGCTCGGCCTCTCGCGCAACCCGCAGCGCGCCCGCGGCACAAACCCGGGCGTCCTCTGGCACGCCTGGGAGCCGACCCTCGAACGCCCGCCCGCCGAGGCCTTCGAGAACGTCGACGGGGTCGTCAACCTGGAGGGCGAGAAGATCAACCAGCGCTGGACCGACGAGTCGAAGCGCCGGATCATGGAGAGCCGCCGCATCGGGACGCGCAACCTCGTCGCGGCGATCGCGGCGCTGGAGCGCAAGCCGAAGGTGCTGGTCAACCAGTCGGCGATCGGCTTCTACGGCGACCGCGGCGAGGCGATCGTCGACGAGTCGGCCGAGTCCGGCGAGGGCTTCGACGCCGAGGTCGTGCGCGAGTGGGAGGCGACGGCGCGCGAGGCCGAGGCGACGGGCGTGCGCCTGGTCATCGTCCGCACCGGCCACGTGCTCGACGCGAGCGGCGGCCTGCTCGGCGAGCTGCTGACGCCGTTCAAGCTGGGCGTCGGCGGCCCGATCGCCGGCGGGCGCCAGTACATGTCCTGGATCCACATCGACGACGAGGTCGGCATCCTGCTCTGGGCGCTCGACAACGACGCGGTCAGCGGCACGGTCAACGCGACCGCGCCCAATCCCGTCACCAACCGCGAGTTCTCCCACGCGATCGGCCGCGCCCTGAACCGGCCGGCGTCGGTGCCGGTGCCGGGCTTCGTGCTCGACCTAAAATTCGGCGGCGAGTTCGGCAAAGTGCTGCGGGGCGGCCAACGGGTGGTGCCCCGGCGAGCGCTCGACCTCGGATACGAGTTTCGGTATTCCGATGTCGATGCGGCTATGACGAATTTGCTCTAGGGGTTGCGCGGGCCGGGTATCCCCCCGCTGCAACCCGCCGCCGATTACGCCGCGAGGGTGCTGGCCGGGTACCGGCTCACAAGTTGCCTCGGGGGGACACCCGGCCCGCTTCAAGGTCGGAGAGCAACCGCCGCATGGCACGGGCACCCGGGATGGCTGCGTACTGCCGTATCCGAGCTTCTTCGAGGATCGTTTCCGCGAATCTGGAGGCCGCTTTCGTCGGTTCGCCGATGTACGCAATCGAGCTCGAGTCCTCCGTGGCGCGGCGAGCGTTTGAGCCGATGGTGGCGAGATCGAGCTTGCCCCCGTGTTCAGACCTCGGCAGACACACGGCGCGAACCCGCAAATCTCCAGCTTCCGCCCCATGGTTCTGAAGCTCCTTCTCAGCTTCCGCGCAAAGCGCCCCGGCTACATGGACCGTAACCGTCGCCCCCGAGGCCACCCCACTGCTTTCCCCGCAACCAGCCCCCACCCCAGCTACAACCAGGAGCCCCACGAAGAGCGCCGCCAGCTTGGCCTGAGCCCGCCGGGAGGGCCGGGTGTCCCCCCGAGGCAACTTGTGAGCCAGCATCCCGCCCGCGCCCCCGCAAACTGAGCGGCGGCGGGTTGCAGCGGGGGGGCACCCGGCCCTCCCCCACCCCTCAGCCAAAGAAGACCTCAGCCTCTTCGTAGAGCTCCTTCGGCACCGTCTTGAGCTGCGCCACCGCCTCGCTCAGCTCGGCCAGCTGAATGTCGATCCCACGCAGCGCGGTCATTTTGCCCCACTCGCCCGCATCCGCGGCGTCGATCGCGTGCAGGCCGAAGCGGGTCGCGAGGACGCGGTCGAAGGCGGTCGGGGTGCCGCCGCGCTGGACATGTCCGAGGACGGTCGCGCGGGTCTCCTTGCCCGTCCTCTCCTCGATCTGCCCCTCAAGCCAGTGGGCGATGCCGCCGAGGCGCGCATGGCCGAAGGCGTCGAGCCCCTTGTCCTGCGTCTCGGGGATGCCCCCGGCCGGCTGGGCGCCCTCGGAGACGACGACGATAGGCGCGAAGCGCGCCTCGAGGCGCTGGCCGACCAGCCGGCAGACATGGTCGAGGTCGAAGGGCTGCTCGGGGATCAGGATCACGTTGGCGCCGCCGGCGAGGCCGGCGTGAAAGGCGATCCAGCCGGCGTGCCGCCCCATCACCTCGACGATCAGCACGCGGTGATGGCTGTCAGCCGTCGTGTGCAGGCGGTCAATCGCCTCCATTGCGATGTTGACCGCGGTGTCGAAGCCGAAGGTGTAGTCGGTCGCCCCGAGGTCGTTGTCGATCGTCTTCGGCACGCCGATCACGTTGACGCCGTGCTCAGCGTGCAGCCGCGAGGCGACGCCGAGCGTGTCCTCGCCGCCGATCGCGATCAGGCCGTCGACGCCTTCGCTCGCCAGGTTCTCGACGACCCGCTCGACGCCGCCCTCCTGCTTTAACGGGTTGGTTCGCGAGGAGCCGAGGATCGTGCCGCCGCGCGGCAGGATGCCCCGCACCTCCGGCACGCCGAGCGCGCCGCTGTCGCCCTCGAGCGGGCCGTGCCAGCCGTCGCGGTAGCCGACGAACTCATGGCCGAGGTGTTCGACCCCCTTGCGCACGATCGCGCGGATCACCGCATTCAGTCCGGGACAGTCGCCCCCGCCGGTGAGCACGCCGATTCGCATCCACCCCAGCTTAGAAAAGCCGGCGCGCCGGAGGCCGGCGCGTCAGGAGTCGCTGCTTGGGCGGAGCAGGTTGATCGTCGCGCCGGCGAGCAGGATGCCGAAGAAGACCAGGCCGGAGACGCCGCCGCCCTGGCCGAGCCAGGCGTAGACGATCGTGGTGGCGCCGAGCGCCGCGAAGAGGCTTACGACCATTCCCATTGCGGCGGGAATCCTAGTAGAAGCAGCGGTCTACGCGGCGAGCGCGGCGCGCGCATCGCGCAGGAAGCTCGACACGGCCTGCGCCGCGCCCTCGGCGGAGCCTCCCTCGCCGGCGGCGCGGACCAGGCGGCTGCCGACGATCACGCCGTCGGCCACCTCCCCCACGCTGCTCGCCTGCTCGGGCGTGCCGATGCCGAAGCCGACGGCGACCGGGACCTCGGCATCGGCCTTGGCCGCAGCGACGAGCTCGGAGAGGCCGGGCGGCAGCTCCTGGCGCTCGCCCGTCGTGCCTACCGTCGAGACGACGTAGACGAAGCCCCGCGCGGCGGCGCAGATCCGCGCCCGGCGCTGCGGCGGCGTGGTCGGCGCAAGCAGCGGCACCAGGTCCAGGCCCTCGGCCGCCAGCGCCTCGCGAACCTCGCCGGCCTCCTCCAGCGGCAGGTCGGGAACGATCGCCCCGGCCGCTCCCGCCCGCTTGGCTCGCCGGGCGAACGCGGCTGCGCCACCGTGCGCGAGCACCATGTTCGAGTAGACCATGAAGACGACCGGCAACCGCGCCGAGACCGACTCGCAGACCTCCAGCGCCGTGGCCAACGTCGCACCCTCGGCCAGCGCCTTCGTCGCCGCCGCGTGGATCGTCGGCCCGTCGGCGAGCGGATCGGAGAACGGCACCCCGAGCTCGATCAGGTCCGCGCCGGCGTCCGCATAGGCCTCGGCGACCGCGAACGACGTCTCGCGGTCGGGAAACCCGGCCATCATGTAGGGCATCAGCGCCGCCCGCCCCTCCACCGCAGCTTTCCCAAAGGCGGCTGCGATCCGATCCTCGCCGGTCGGCGCTGCTACGGGCGCCGGGGGGTGACCCGCCGCAGCCTCCCCGCTGTTGCTGCGACGAGTCACCCCCCGGTGCCCCCCGTCAACTCAACGACCTCAGCCAAGTCCTTGTCGCCGCGACCCGAGAGACACAGGACATCGAAGCCCTCGCCCCCGCCGTTGTCGAGCAGCCAGGCGATCGCGTGCGCGGACTCGAGCGCCGGGATGATCCCCTCCAGCCGCGCCAGCTCGGAGAAGGCGGCCAGCGCCGCCGCGTCGGTTACCGCGGCGTAGGTGGCGCGACCGCTGTCGCGCAGCTGGGCGTGCTCGGGGCCGACGCCGGGGTAGTCGAGGCCGGCGGACACGGAATGCGCCTCGAGGATCTGCCCCTCCTCGTCGGCGATCACCGAGGAGAGCGAGCCGTGCAGGACGCCGGTGCTGCCCGCCCCGAGCGAGGCGCCGTGGCGACCGCTCTCGATTCCCTCCCCGGCCGCCTCGACGCCGACCAGCGCGACCTCGGAGTCGGCGACGAACGGGGTGAAGATGCCGATCGAGTTGGAGCCGCCGCCGACGCAGGCGATCACGCGGCCGGGCAGCTCGCCCTCGGCGGCCAGCGCCTGCTCGCGCGCCTCGTCGCCGATCACCCGCTGCAGGTCCCGCACGAGGGCCGGGAAGGGCGCCGGGCCGACGGCCGAGCCGATCACGTAGTGCGTCGTCTCGACGTTGGCGACCCAGTCGCGGATCGCCGCGCTGACCGCCTCCTTGAGCGTCCGCGCGCCGGCGTCGACCGGCGCGACCTCGGCGCCGAGCAGCTTCATCCGCTCGACGTTGGGCGCCTGGCGGCGGATGTCCTCGGTGCCCATGTAGACGACGCACTCGAGCCCCAACAGGGCGCAGGCGGTGGCGGTGGCGACGCCGTGCTGGCCGGCGCCGGTCTCGGCGATGATCCGCGGCTTGCCCATGCGCTGCGCCAGCAGCACCTGGCCGACGGCGTTGTTGATCTTGTGGGCGCCCGTGTGGCAGAGGTCCTCGCGCTTCAGGTAGACGCGCCGGCCCGCCCGCTCGGAGAGCCGCTCGGCCAGGTAGAGGGGAGTCGGCCGGCCGACGAAGTCGCGCCGCAGCGAGGCCAGGCGCACGCGGAAGTCCTCGTCGCCGCTCGCCGCCACCCAGGCCTCGCTCAGCTCGTCGAGGGCGGGGATCAGCGTCTCGGGGACGTAGCGGCCACCGTAGGGGCCGAATCGCTCTTCGACGGTCGTCATCCCGCGGTAACGCTAGCGGCCTGGGCCGCCTCAAAGAAGGCGGTCATCGCCGCGTGGTCCTTGCGGCCCGGCTCCGCCTCGACGCCGCTGGCGACGTCGACGGCGTAGGGATGCGTCGCGGCGATCGCCTCGGCGACGTTCTCCGGCCGCAGCCCACCGGCGACGATTGCCGGCACCTGTGAGCGCCGCTCCTTCAGCAGCCCCCAGTCGAAGCTCTCGCCGCTGCCTCCCCAGAGCCCCTTGCCGCGCTTGTCGAAGAGATGGAAGTCGGTCCGGAACGTCTCCGCCGCGTGGATATCCGCCGCGCTGGAGACATGGATCGCCTTGACCACCTTGACCCCGGTCTTCCGCGCCACCTCCGCACAGAACGACGGCCCCTCTTCCCCGTTCAGCTGGACCATCGTCAACCCCGCATCCTCCACAGCCTTGGCAACCCGCCCCAACTCCGGATTGACAAAGACCCCAACAACCTCACACTTGCGCCGAAAAGCAGCCGAAATCCGCACCGCCTCAGCAGCCTCCACCGCCCGCGGGCTATCGGCGAAGTGGATCAAGCCAATTGCCCAGGCTCCCAGCTGCACGGCCTCCGCCGCATCGTCCAAATTAGTGATCCCACAGATCTTGACTCGCATGTGCTCAGCCTACGCGAGCCGAGCTCTTGCCAAGCTAGGAGACCCGGGTATTCCCCCGCGGCAACTTGTGAGCCAGCATCCCGCCCGCACCTACGCAAACTTCGCGGCGGCGGGTTGCAGCGGGGGAATGCCCGGGGCTCCCGGTTGCACCGGGGGGACACCCGACCCCCCTACCGCGAAGGAACTTCTTCGGCCGAAGCCGGCCGAACCCCAAGCGTGACCGCAATCTTCTTCGTCTTGCCGTCCCGATCGACCGTCAGCACCATCTTGTCGCCAGGCTGCGCCGCATTGACCGCGTTGATCACTTCTTCCATCCCCTCGATCTTCTTCCCGTCGACTTCTGTGATCACATCGCCGCCGAGGCGGAAGTTGGCGCCTTCGATCGTCGCCGAGGTGTTGCCGCCCTTGAGGCCCGCTTCGTCGGCCGGCCCGCCCTTGACGACTTCGTTGACCAGCACCCCTTCCTTCTCCGACAACTTCAGCGCCTTGGCCAGATCGGGGGTGACGCTGCCGCCGCTGATCCCCAGGTAGGCGTGCTTGACCTCGCCGTGCGCTTCGATCTGCTGGACGACTTCGCGGGCCGTGTTGATCGGCACCGCGAAGCCGATGCCGACGTTGCCGTTGCCGCTGCCGCCGGTCTGGATCTGGGAGTTGATCCCGATCACGCGGCCTTCGCCGTCGATCAGCGGTCCACCGGAGTTGCCGGGGTTGATCGCCGCGTCGGTCTGGATGACATGCGAGATCGAGAAGCCGTCGGGCGCCTGGATCTGACGCTGGATCGCCGAGACGATGCCGCTGGTCACCGTGCGGTCGAGCCCGAACGGGTTGCCGATCGCGACGACCGGTTCGCCCACCTGGACCTTGGAGGAGTCGCCCAGCGGCAGCGGGTGGAGGCTGCTTTCGGGGGCGTCCACCTTGAGCAGGGCGACGTCGGTCGCCGGATCGGTGCCGACCACTTCGGCCGTATAGGTGGTGTCGGAGGCGCCGAGTTTGACCTCGACCTTGCTCGCGCCTTCGACCACGTGGTTGTTGGTCAGGATGTCGCCTTCGGTGTCGATCAAGATCCCGGAGCCGGTCGCGAGCCCGCCACCCCCGCCTTCGGGCTGGCCGAACGGGCTCAGCGAAGGTTCTTCTTCCTGCGGCTTGAGCTGCGAGGAGATGAAGGCGACCCCCTGCCCGTCGCGGCGATAGATCTGGTTGACCAGGTTCGTGGCGCCTGCTTCTTCCGTCGAGTCGATGGGTGCCGACAGCGGTTCGGAGACGGTGACGGTCTTGCCGTTGTCGGCCTGGATCCAACCGGCGGCGATCGCGAGCCAGCCGAAGAGCGCGACGACGATGCCGCCGAGCAGCGCCGAGCCGAAGGAGCCTTTGAAGATTCGCTTCATCGGGGAGCGATGATGCAGGCAGTCTTCAAAGTTCTTCTAAAAATGCGCAGGCCGTTCGCGGGCTACGGGAGGTGGTGCTCGCGGGTGCCCTCGTCGAGGCCGGTCAGCTCGCGGGTCAGCGCCTCCGGGTCTGCGGCGCGCATCAGCGCCGACCCGATCAGCACCGCGTCGACGCCCACCCGCTCGAGCTCGTGCAGCTCCTCGCGGGAGGAGATGCCGCTCTCGGCGACCACGGTCTTGCCCGCCGGGACGTCTGGCATCAGCTCGTAGGTGGTGCCGACGTCGACGGTGCCCGCGCCGAGGTCGCGGTTGTTGATCCCGATCACATCGGCGTCGAGCCGCAGCGCCCGCTCCAGCTCCTCGCCGTCGTGTACCTCGACCAGGCAGTCGAGGTCGAGCCCGCGCGCCGTCTCGTACATCTCGCGCAGCTCGGCGTCCTCCAGCGCCCAGACGATCAGCAGCACCGCGTCGGCGCCGTGTACCGCCGCCTCGAACAGCTGATACGGATCGACGATGAAGTCCTTGCGCAGGATCGGCAGGCTGCAGGCGGCGCGAGCCGCCCGCAGATCCTCCAGCGAGCCACCGAAGTGGCGTTCGTCGGTCAGCACGGAGAGGGCCGCGGCGCCGCCGCGCTCGTAGGCGCCGACCTGCTCGTCGACGGTAGCCGTGGCGGAGATCTCGCCGGCGCTCGGCGAGCGGCGCTTGAACTCGGCGATCACCGAAAGGCTGGGGCGGACCAGCGCCTCGTTGAACGGACGGTCGTGTCCGCGCCCGGGCAGGCTGGACTCCAGCTCCGCCTGAGGGGTGGCGGCGCGGCGCTCCCGCACCCCATCGCGCGCGGCGTCGATCAGCTGCTCGATCATTCCCACGAGAGAGACGAAGCCTAGA
>DATFMX010000072.1:0-8951 GCA_035266685.1 Solirubrobacterales bacterium | reverse complement strand
CGCCGGGCCGCAGGGCGTCGAGCGGCACGATGCGATGGTCGCCGCCCTCGCCGAGCGCCTCGACAGCGACTGGGTCCGCGCGGCCGGGATGCTCGCCCTGGTCGGCAAGCTCGTCGTCGCCGGCGAAGCCGATCGCCTGCCCGGGCTCGAGGAGGAGCTGGCCGTGGCGAGCCGGCTCTGATCGCCTGCCACCGTCCTCGTCGCCCGTCCGAGTTCTCTCGCAGCCCCTCACATCGCTCCCAGGCGGAGCGGAGGAGCGCCGCTTGATCTCTGGGGGGAGAACTTACGCCCCGGATCTCTCAAGGGGGTATGGGGGATTCTTTCCATCCGCCCGAGGACTTCGGCCCGGCTTTCGACGCCGCCGCGGCGCGCTTGCGCGCGGCGGTGGGGGAGGCTTGCTCCGCTGGCTCCGGTCCCTGGCCGGCGCGTGTCTGCGCCGTCATCGACGCGGCGCTGCGCTTCGCCGCCGACGACCCGGCCGCGACGCGCCTGCTCCTCGTTGACTCCTGGGGGCAGGGCGAGGAGGCCGTGGCGCGCCGCGAAGCCCTGCTCGACCACTTCGCCTCCCTGCTCGCCTCGGGCTGCGAGCGAGGGCGAGACGACGCTGACCTACCCGCTGTGGCCGAGGAGTTCCTCGTTGGCGCTGTCGCCGCGCGCATCGCGAGGTCGCTGAGCGACGCGAGACCGCCTGCCCCCTACCGGTCCGTTCTCCGCGCGGAACTGATCGAGTTCGTGTTGCTGCACTACCTCGATCCTGCCGACGCGCGGCTCTGGTCGCGCCGCGCCCACCTTCCCCCGCGGAGTCGGGGTGGCCCGGCCACGGCCGCCGATCTCCGCAGCGTCCCTTTCGCCGAGGTTCTCAGCCTGCTGCAAGGTCTGATCGGCGTCGAAGTCGGGATGGTCGTCAACCTGCCCGGCCACTTCTTCGACTGTGGTTTCAGCGCCCGGCTCGAGCGGGTCGAGACGCTCTCCGGCGACGACGGGCCGGTGCTGCTCGTCTTCGCCGGCGTCCAGGGAATCGCCCTCGACCCCGCCGACTTCGACTGCTTCCTCGCCCGCTGGCCGGGCACATCCGGCTACGCCTGGCTCGAGCTGCGCCTCGGCGACCTCCTGCACCTGGTGATCGAGCCCCTCTCCGAGCCAAAGTAGCCGCGGGAACTTCCTTCCCCCATCCCTCTACCTCCTGACGACCACCCCACCGGCGCTGCGCCGCACCCCGAGCCTGACACGCCTGCGGCGTGTGCCTGCGGGGCAGCGGCTCCGCGCCCGGCGGGCCACGACCAAGGAGGACCCAGATGACCAAACCGACCGCCTGCCCGGAATGCCTGCGCCGCGCGCGCCTGCTCGCCCACCTGGCCCCCTACATCGAGAAGCTCGCCACCGGGACGCCGGGCGAGCGCGGTTCCGAGCTACTCCGCCTCCCCGGCGAGGAGCTGGCCGAGTCCGCCGCACCGAGCGTGGCCGCTCAGGTCCTCGCCAAGATCGAGGCGACGTCTGAGGAGTGCCTGCGCAGTCAGCTCGCCGAGGCCGAGTGCTGGGCCGCGTGCCGCCACGACCCGCTGTATCCGGCCGCTCTGCGTGACGTGGACGCTGCTCCCTGGGCGCTGATCGGCAGAGGCGATCCACTGCTGCTCGAGAGGTTGGAGCCCGACGGGACCGTCGCCCTCGTCGGCGCCCGTCGCGCCAGCACCTACGGCCGCGAGGTCGCCCGCGAGCTTGGCCGCGACCTCGCGAGCGCCGGGCTCGCCGTGATCAGCGGCCTCGCCTTCGGCATCGACGCCTGCGCCCACCGCGGCGCGCTCGAGGCGGGGACCACGATCGCCGTGCTGGGCTGCGGCGCCGACGTCGCCTACCCCGCGGCGCACCGCTCGCTTTGGCGCCGCATCCAGGAGTCCGGTCTCGTCCTCTCCGAGCTGCCGCCGGGAGCGGGCGCCTGGCGCTGGACCTTCCCGGCCCGCAATCGGATCGTCGCGGCGCTCGCGGGAATGACGGTCGTGGTCGAGGCGGCGGAGCGCTCCGGCTCGTTGATCACCGCCGACCTGGCCGCCGACCTCGGCCGCGACGTCGGCGCGGTCCCCGGACCGGTCGGCTCGCGCCTCTCGGCCGGACCCAACGCCCTGCTCGCCGGCGGCGCCTGCCTGGTCCGCGACGCGCAGGACGTGCTCGACGCAATGCTCGGGCCCGGGGCGCGGCGGATCGAGCGCTCCGGCCCCGAGCTCGACGACGCCCAGCAGGCTGTCTTGGAGGCGCTGGAATCGGGCTGCCAAACCTGTGACGCGGTGGCGACGCAGCTCGGCATCTCCGCCGCTGAAGCCGCCGCCGCTCTCACCGACCTCGAGCAACTCGGCTACCTCACTTGCTCCCTGGTCGGCGTCTACTCAAAGACATCCCTGCAACCCCCGGCGCAGGGTTGAGGTGACCCCTCTTGCCTGAGACACTGAGCGGATGAAGATGCTCGTGGTCGACATCACCAGCGCCGACGCCGCTCACGCGCGCCTTGGTCGCTACAAGGTCACGGAGCGCCGCGAGGACGGCTCGCTCGTGCTCGCTCCCGAGTCCGTCGACGAGGTGATCGCCGAGACTGCTGAGCGACCGCTCAGCGGCGACGAGTTCCTCGAGGCTCTCGACCGCCTCAGCGCGGCGTCTTCTCAGCACTCTGGCTGATGGCGCCCACATTCGAGCTGGGCACTGCTTTTGCCCGTGAGTTCTCCCGACTCTCTCGCGAGCAAGACCGCGAGTTCCGAAAGGCTGTCGCGAAGCTCGTCGCGGCGCTGAAGGGGGGCCGTGAGCCGCCCCGCTCACTGTGCATCAAGCGCGTCCAGGGCACCAGGGACGTCTGGGAGATCTCCTACTCAGGCGACGGCCGCGCGACGTTCCGCTACGGCGGCGAGTTGAAGTCCGGAGAGACGCACATCGTCTGGCTGCGCGTCGGCGGTCACGAGATCCTCTCCCGACCCGAGTAGGAGCCCCCTCGCAAGCGCGGGAGAATCTCTCCCGGGTCGCTCTACCTCCTGACAACCGCGCCCCCGGGCGCTGCGCCGCACCCCGATTTTCGCGCGCCGTGGGCGCGCGGTTTTCGGGGCAGCGGCTCCGCGTCCGGCGGGGCCCACGAACCAAGGAGGTAGCAATGGAGCAGTTCCGCTTCGACGGTGCCGCGGCCGAGCGCTCGCTCACCGACCCCGACGGTGCCCTGTGGCCGGTCAACGCCTACTCGGACGCCGACGAGCTCGACAGCCTGATCCAGGCGGCGCTCGACTCCGGTGCGATCGCCCGGCCCAACCGGCGAGCCCGCCTCTACATCTACCCGCTCTCGCTGTCTGAGCCGGACCCGGTGCTCGTCTACGACCCGGGTCACGGCCGCGCCTTTCTCGGCCACGCGTTGAAGCTCCTCGACCGCGAGGACGAGAGCCCGGTCGACTTCACCCTGCGCCTGCTCGAGGAGCTGGTCGTCGACGCCAACGCACTGGCCGTGCCGGCCGAGCGCGGTGAGCGCTTGGAGTGCGGCAACTGCGGCGCCGCCCTTCGCCGCGAGGAGGCCATGGTCGCCCTCGCCGACGCCGAGGCGCTCGATCGCCTCGCCACCCAGCTCAACGCACCCGGCTGTTGGAACGGGGGCGATGTCTGCGAGCTGGCAGCCGAGCTCCTGCGCCGTACCGGACGCCGGATCGAGGACGAGCCCTACCCCGAAACAGGCTCCGACTGACCGGGGGAGCGAGGGGGGAGGGAACTTCCCCCGCTCCTCTCTTGCACCAGGGCACAACGAGGAAAGGACTCCGATGTCAAGCGAGAACGAGGCCCAGACAGAGCGCTACGCGATCGTCGTCGTGCTCGAGGCCGTGAGCCCTGACGCCGCCTGGGAGGCCGTTCGCAAGACGGCCGGCGCGCTCGAGGGCGACGGCGAGCCGGACTGCATCCATATCGGCGCTCCCTGGCGGGGCATCCCCGCCGTGGCCGAAGACCTCAGCACCGACCAGCTTGAGATCGGGATGTTCGTCCCCAACGGGGGCGGCGGCTTCGTCCCGGCGAAGGTGGTGCTGCGCCCATGCGAGTGAGGGACGCATCACCGCCGACGCCGGAGCCGGCGGCCGGCGATCTCACTGGTGAAGAGCTTCGCAGGGCCTTCCTCGCCCGCCTGCGACGGATGAGCCCCGAGGAGCGCCTCCGCGCCGCCCGCTTCGAGTTCAACCGCGAGCAACGCTCGATCTGGGCCGGCCGCTACCCCGAGGAGGTGCCGACGATCAACGGCGAGGTCGAGTGGATCGCGCTTAATGCCGAATAGGTGTTTATGCCGACCTCGGTGGGTGGGCCCGGTGCGAGGATTTTCGTATTACAATTTCTCAGTGGAGATCCACCCGTCGGCAGGCAAGCACGGCATCGCCGACGAGGACATCGAACACGCGGTGGAGAACGCGATGAGCATCGACGAGCGAGACGACGACACCCGCCTGTACCTGGGCCCGGCCCGTAACGCCGAACTGCTGGAGGTCGTGACGATCGTCCGCGATGACGGATCGGAGCTGGCGATCCACGCGATGCAGATGCGCCCCAAGTACCTGCGACTTCTACCGGGGGAGTGAGGATGGCGAAGAAGAAGACCTACGGCAAGACGAAGGGGGGCGTTCCGATCGACGACGAGCTGGTCGACAAGCTCGCCACCGAGGCCGAGGCCGGTTACGACGTGGAGGAGACGTTGCGCCGGCGAGTCGGACGCCCGCCGCTCGGCGCCGGCCCGGCCGATGTCGCATCCGTGCGCCTCGACCCGGAGCTGCGAGAGGCTTTGAGCGCCCGCGCCGACCGCGATCACGAGCCCACCTCCTCGGTGATCCGCAAGGCGCTGCGGCGCTACCTCCAGGTCGGGTGAGGGTGCCGATGCCAAGTACGCCGCGCCTTCTCGAGGCTATTCCGAAGCGCGACTACACCGTCCACCTCCGCTTCGAGGACGGGACTGAGGCCGATGTGGACCTCGGCTATCTCACCTACCTCGGTGGCGTCTTCGAGCCGCTCAGGGATGCGGAGTACTTCCGCCAACTCCGTATCTATTCCGAGGGGCAGACGATCTTCTGGCCTCGGCATCCCGGGGCGCCGGAGGGAGAGCAGGCGGAGGACGTCTCGTCTGTTCAAGCCGACATCGCGCCTGAGACCCTCTACGCTCACGCCCGCCGTCGCGCTGACGCAGTGGCCTGAGAGCGCTTCGCATCGCCTTCCCCCGCGCTACCGTTGGGCGATGCCCCGCGACCCGCTGCCGATCCGCTTCCTCGTTGACGGCCGTCCCGTCGCCGGCGAGACCCTCTACCTCGACGCCGGCGCCAACGTCCTCGTCCTGACCAGCTGCTCGTCCGAGCTCGGGATCGAGCTGCGCTCCGCCTACCTCGCCGGCGAGGGTTGCGATGAGCTGCTGGTCGCCGAGAGCGCGGTGCTCGGCGCCGGCCCGGCGGAGCTCTCCACCCGCCGCCTCGAGAGCGCGCCCGAAGCTCACTCCAACGAACGCCGCCGCCTGCTCTACGACCACCTTCAGCGCCTCCAGGATCTCGCCGCCCAGGTCGACCTGGCGCTTGCCTTCGACGGCGTCGACGCCGTCGCGGTTCAGCTCGACCCCCTCTCGCCCTCCTCCGCCTGAGCTTCGGCTCGGCCGAACTCGCCTGACCGCCGCCCGAGCTTTGACGAGGCTCGCAGTCTCGCCCTCGCCCTTCTCCTGACGCGAGCCCCTGCGCACGCCCTCCTACCTGCAAGTGGAGGGCTGCGAGGGGCCGCGCGATCCCCATCCCCAGCCCGGCCGCACCACGGTCCTATGTTCTGCGGCCGGGCGGAGGACGTGCGCCTTGATCTGTCGGGCCGCCAACCGCCGCAGGGTCGCACGCTGCGCGTGCGGAGCGGCGGGTATGGCGGCCCGAGCAGAGCGCGAGTCCCGGCGAGAGCGCCGCGCCCGCATCCTGGCCGACGCCCTGGCGCGTGGAGAAGCCTCGCTACGCCGCCAGGCCCTCCGTTGGGCCGCGTGCTCCGAGGACGCCGAGGACGCCCTGCAGGACGCCTGCCTGGAATTCCTCCGCTACTACGATGGCCCGCCCGGCGAGCCCGCCGTGCGCTACCTGATGGTCAGCGTGAGGCGCCGCCCGCGGGTGCTCGGCGCGACCGCCTATCGCCGCCACCACGCCGCCTGTGTGGAGGTCACCACGACCGACGTCCTGCGCCGCGGCGAGTCCCGCATCGCCGTGCTCTGCGACCGACCGGGACCGATCGAACGGACCGAGCGCGAAGAGCAGCTACGCCGCTTCGTCGACGCGCTCGGCGAGCTGAAGACCGACGAGCGCACCGCCCTGCTGTTGGCGGGCCTCGGTTGCACCTACCGCGAGATCGCCGCCCGAGAGAGTTGGAGCCGGAGCAAGGTCAACCGCAGCCTGGCCGAGGGCCGCGCCGCCCTCCGCGTCCGGCTCGAGGGGGAGAGTTCTTCCCGCCAGGGCCTTAAGGAGGTGTGAGGGCCCCCTCTCGGGCGGCGGCAAATACCCCGGAATCGGCCCCCGCCGCCACCTCGCCCCACAGAGCGGCGTACGCCCCTCCCGCACCGCTGACCACGCACACACACGATGTGTGCGTCCGTGGTCAGCTGTGCGTACGGGGCAGTGTGAGCAGGGCGAGGTGGCGGCGGGGGAAAGTTGGTGAGCAGGTGGGGTGGAGGACGGTGGTGACAGGTTGATGGAGGGTGAGGTGGGGAAGAACTGAGTGTGCGAAGGGGCGGCGGCGACGGTTGGTGGTTTCGATGGTGGGGCGTAGCCGGGCCGCGGTCGGTCGTCGGTGGAGTGGGACCGGGCCGAAGAGGGCTCCGGGGGTCGGGGTAGGAGGGACGCGGAGGCGATTGGCTCGAAGCTCCCGGGGGCCGGGCGTCGGTGCCTGGGGCATCCGTGTCGGTGGATCGAAGCTCGCGCAGCGTAGCGGCGGCAGCGGGCGCTGCAAGGGCGCTGCGCGCCCTCCTGTCGGCCCTCGCCCATGGCTCGGGTTCCGCGCCCGCCTGACCGCCGCCTCGCGCTCGGCAAATCGATCCACCGACACGGAGGTGTGCATATGTCTGCGAAGCGAATCGACTTTGGGGCGATCGGCGCCGGAGGCGCCGAGCTCGCCCGTTACCGGGTCTCCGGCGGCGAGCGGGTGCTGATGGGCTGGGGCCGGCCGGGCGGCATCGAGGTCAGCGACCTCCCGGCCGAGGGCCGCTCCCGCGGCTACATCGTCGACCGGGGCTTTCGCTGCGCCGAGCAGCTGAGCGCCTTCCTCGGCGACTACGTCGACCAGGCGACGCGGCTGGATGCCTGCCCGATGAGTGGCCAGGCGATCGGCGCGATGCTCGCCGGGACCGAGAGCGAGGCGCTGGCGCCGTTGCTCGGCGAGGGGGCCCGATGAACAACATCAACCTCTTCGGCACCGTCGACTCCGAGCCGCAACTGCTCGGCATGCCCGGCCGCGACGTCTGCGAGTTCTGGCTCGCGGTGCATGGCCGCCGGCCGGGCCACACCCTCTTCGTCAAGGTCACGACCTTCAAGGGGCTGGCGGAGAAGGTCGCCGCCGAGCTCGGCGAGGGCGATCTGGTCGCCGTCTCGGGGCACCTGCGCTCCGAACGCTGGCCCGGCCAGCGGCGCCTCTATCGGCACTCGGTGATCGGCCGCGACGTCAAGCGGGCCGCTGCCCAGGAGCCGGCGTCGTGAGACGTGGCCTGCGGTCAGCCAACCGGCGGGGTGGCTCATCTCGGCCAACCTCTTCAACCCGTCGGGTCGGGTGTTCGCAGCTCCGCTTGATTTTGCCCCGACGGCGAGCGGCGCAAGGGGCTGCGCCCCTTTCCCTCGCTGGCGCTCGGTGCGCAGCTCGCCTTGACGGGGCTTCTGCGCTCCACAAGCGAACACCAGCCCCAACGGGCGGAAAAGGAGCATCAGATGAACAGCGTCAACCTCGTAGGCAGACTGACCAAGGACCCAGAGCTCAGCGAGCACGGCGAGACCAAGGTCTGCGACCTGCGGATCGCGGTCAACGGACAGGGCGACGTGCCACCCGTCTACATCGACGTGGCGGCATTCAAAGGCCAGGCAGATGCCTGTGCGAAGTACCTCTCCAAGGGCTCGCAGGTGGCGGTCAACGGGTCGCTGCGCTACGCGCAGTGGGAGTCCAACGGGTCCAAGCGCTCCAAGCACTCGGTGCTGGCGCGCGAGGTCCGCTTCCTCGACCGCAAGCCCGCGGGCGAGGAGGAGAACGGCGCCGCCGAGTAGGCGGGGCCGCACCCGATCGAGAGGCCCGGCGCCGGCCGGGCCTCTCGGCGTGTCCCCGATTCCGCGATCGACTCGTCAAGGGGGCGAGATGACCAACGGCAGGACAGAGCGGATCAGCAGGCGCGACCTCGAGGTGCTCGAGTTCGTCGCCCGCTTCGGCGTCGTCTCACGCGAGGCGGTTGCCGGCTGGGCGGGCACCGCCCAGACCTGCACGCTCAACCGCGAGCGCCGCCTGCGCGAGGCGGGCCTGGTCGAGGTGAGATGCGGCGTCTGGGGCGAGGGCAAGCTGCTCGCCGCGACCCGCGCCGGCCTGGCGCTCTGCGGTCGCGGCGAGCTGCGCCCGGCGCGCTTCTCGCTGGCGACGGTGCGCCACGAGACGATCGTGGCCGAGCTCGCCGCCGAGCTCGAGCGCGCCGGCGAGTCCACTGTCTCCGAGCGCGAGATCGCCGCCCGCGAGCGCGAGCACGGCGAGCGGCTGCTCTCGGCCGAGCTGGGCGCGAAGCGCTTCCACCGCGCCGACCTGCTGCGCGTCGGCGACGACGGTGAGCCGCCGGAGGCGATCGAGGTCGAGCTGACGGCCAAGGGCCAGGCCCGCCTCGACGAGCTGCTGCGCGCCTGGCGCTGGGCAGTCGCCGAGCGCCGCCTGCGCCGCGTCGTCTACCGCTGCCCGCCCCGCATCCGGCCGGCGGTTGAGCGGGCGGTCGA
>DATFMX010000071.1:0-2273 GCA_035266685.1 Solirubrobacterales bacterium | reverse complement strand
CGGTACCTGTCAACGAAAATGAGACACCGGTCATCCGAATTTAGTGAGCAACCTCCTCTGAGTCGGGCTTGTTGATCCACGCTGCCTCGGGCAGCGTGGGCGGCGCCGGCGCCCCCCGCACGAAGCGCTCGGGATTGGCGGCGTAGGCGGCCGAGAGCACCGCCTGGCGGGCGGCGCGGGCCTGCTTGGCGCGGCCATGGTGGACGCTCGCCGGTGTCATCAGGCCGATGCCCGAGTGGCGGTGCTCGTGGTTGTACCAGCCAAAGAAGGAGCGGCAGAACTCCCGGGCGTGCTCGATCGAGTCAAAGCGCGCCGGGAAGGCCGGTCGGTACTTCAGGGTGCGGAACTGGGCCTCCGAGTAGGGGTTGTCGGTCGAGGTGTAGGGGCGAGAGTGGGTCTTGGTCACGCCGAGGTCGGCGAGCAGGAAGGCGACCGGCTTGGAGCGCATCGAGGTGCCGCGGTCGGCGTGCAGGGTGAGCCGGTCGCGACGGATCGCCTGCTGCTCGCAGGCCTGGGCGATCAGCGCTTCGGCGACGGCGGCGGACTCGCGCAGCTGCACGGTCCAGCCGACGACGTAGCGGCTGAAGATGTCGAGGATCGCGTAGAGGTGGTAATGGGTCCACTTCGCCGGGCCCTTCAGCTTGGAGATGTCCCACGACCAGGTCTCGTTCGGCTTGGTCGCGAGCAGCTCGGGCTTCGCGTATGCCGGATGGGTGAGCTGGTCGCGGCGCTCGCGCGACTCCCCGTTTGCCTCCAACAGCCGATACATGGTCCGCTCCGAGCACAGGTAGCGGCCCTCGTCGAGCAGAGTCGCCCACACCGCGGCGGGCGAGGAGTCGACGAAGCGCTCGTCGTGCAGGGTCTCCAGTACGACTGCGCGCTCAGCTTCGCTCAGCGCGCGGGCCGGGCGGGGCCGCGCCTTCTTCGGCTTCGGCTCGGGCGGGCGTCGGCGACGGTAGATCGTCGCCGGCGCCGCTCCCAGTGCCCGGCAGGCGGGTCTCGTGCCGATGATCGGTGACAGCTCCTCGACCGTCTGCTCGATCATCGCTCGGTGCTCTCTTCGGCGCCCTCGGTCCCGAGCAGATCCTCCAAGAGCGCGGAGACTTTTCCCTGCACCTCGATCACCTTGCGCGCCTTGGCCAGCTCGGCCTCGGCGCGCTGGGCGCGGCGGCGCAGCTCGGCGTTCTCGGTCTCCAGCGGGTCGGCGCCCTTACGGCCGCGCTTGCGCCCCAGCTCTCCCGCGTCGCGCTGGCGGCGCCAGCTGGAGAGGTGCGAGGAGTAAAGGCCCTCGCGGCGCAGCAGGGCACCGAGCTCGCCCGGCTTCTTGCAGGAGTCGGCCTGCTTGAGCACCTTCACCTTGTACTCGGCGGTGAAAGACCGGCGCCTGGGGCGCTCGGTCAGCTCGGGGTCGGGGACCGCGGCCGGCGGGGCGCTCCCGCCGGCCGCTTCACTTCTCTCGCCTTCGGCTCGCTCCGCTTCGCGGCCGGCGGCTCCGTCTCGATTGATCAACGACATCACGTGCTCCATTCACGCCCTCGGGGTTCAGTAATTCCCGAATCATGCGTGTCTCACGTGACGTTGGCAGAGAGGGGCCGCGATGCCAGGCGGCAAGCGGCCTGGCGCTGCCGTCGCTGTAGGAGCGAGCGAACCCCCTAGCGAACTCCCTGACGAACCCCGTTGCGAACCCCCTAGCGAACCGCCATGCGAGCCGCCGATCAGGCCCGCATGCGACGAATGGATGTCAGCGAGCGGGAATCGTCGCAATGCCGCACCACAGGCGGCCTCGCACGTCCGCAGCCGACCGCCCGTTTCAACCCCACGGACAACACCGGCGTCAACCCCTACGTAAACGCCAGCGGAAACCGCGTCTGCGTCGGATGATGGCGACGCGCGGCGAGTGACGGCGAGCCGCGCCGGGAACCGACAGGCGAAGATCAGCAGAGCCACGGCGAGGCTGACGAGGCGGACGGTCCGCGAGCGGAGTCGCAATCGGCAGTGCCTCCGACAACAAGCTAGTTCGACAGATAGATGTCAGCGAAGCGGCACGGCCGCAAAGCCAGGTGGCAAGCGGCTTTGAGCCGCCGCCGACTTCGGTCCGTGCGAGCTACGAAACGAGCTACGAAACGAGTCGCGAAACGAGCTACGAAACGAGTCGCGAAACGAGCATGAAACGAAGCGCTCTGACTGTCGCTGAGAAGCCTCCAGTCTCCTGTTAACGTCTTGTCCGACAACGCAAAACGGGGCGGCGCCGCCTGAACGGCCCGCCCCCGGCT
>DATFMX010000070.1:0-7311 GCA_035266685.1 Solirubrobacterales bacterium | reverse complement strand
ACCCAGAGCGGGTAGTGGTCGGAGATGTGCCACGAGGCCTTCTGGGGGTCCATCTCCGTGAGCAGGTGCTTGTTCCACTCGAAGCGCCCGGCGTGGCCGGCGTTTTCCTCGAAGTCCAGGGTCAGCTTGGCCCGCTTGCTGGTCGTGAACCAGGCGATCTGGTCGTAGTAGTGCGGTTTGCCCGGCTTGTCGGAGACGGTCCGCGTGAGGCCCTGCAGCTCGTCCGGCGGCTTCAGGCCGGTGGAGGTCAGCGCCTCGAAGTTCGGGTCGCCCTCGCGCTCGTCGATGTTGAAATCGCCGAGGCAGATCAGGTTCTGGTTGTAGGCCTCGGTTCGGCGCGACCAGTTGGAGAGCCATTTGGCGATCCCCCGCAGCTCTTCCGTTCGTTCCGCGGCCTTCTCGCCGTACTTGATGTGCAGGGTGATGAGGATGAAGGTCTGCCCGCCGCTGATGAAGCTGACCGCGTAGGGGGTGCGGACGAACTGTTTCTGCAGCTCGCCCTCGGCGATCCGGCCTTTCTTGATCTCCGCTTCCGGCACGACCAGCTCGGCCGCCAGGCCGGACGGCCGCACGCGGCGGGTGTCGAAGAGGAAGGCGAGCCGCTCGCCGTTGCCGGCCGGCGGCGGATTGACGTCGGTGAGGATCAGTCCCCATTCCGGGCCCAGCGCCTTCATCACGTGGCGCAGCGAGCGCAGGTTGGCCTTCGCCTCCTGTACCGCGATCACGTCGAAGCGCGAGAGGACCTCGGCGATCGCCAGCGCGTCGGAGCGGTTGCGCTTCGGGCTGTCTTTCGCCCCCCGCTTCCAGCTGTCGGACATGTCGCCGAAGGCGCGGACGTTCCAGGTGGCGACGAGCAGGTTGCGGTCGAGGATCTTGTCGGGAAGGTCGGCGTCGAGCCCGCCCCGCAGCGTTTCCAGCTCGGCAAGCGTCTCGACCGGCGGGTCGAGGATCGGTTCGGGGCTCTCGGCGACGGCGGGCACGGACTCAGCGGTAGGCCAGCAGCCGCAGTCCGTCGAAGGCGAGGGCTTTCACGGGGGCGCCGTCGGGCCCGCAGGCGATCACGTCCATCGGCGCCAGACTGAGCGCCGTCTCCTCCACCGGTATCCCCGCGATGTGAGCCAGCATCGGCGGCACCTTCCCGCATGCAAGCGATTAGTGCAACTAATTTAGTGTAAACAAAGCGGTTCGCAATGCGAGGCTGAGAAATCGCTGGGCGGAATGTTTCGTAGCTTGAATTCGCTTCCCGCCTATACGAACATATGTTCGTATGACGGCCTTCGTCTCCGACCTCCCAATCGCGGTGCTGCAGAGCCGCCTCGGCCTGCCGGAGCGCGAGGCCGGCAACCTGGTCGCGACGCTCGAGCGGCTGGGGGTCGGCACGCTGGGGGCTCTGGCCCGGCTCGCCCCGGCGCAGGTCGCCGACCGCTTCGGGCAGCCTGGGCTACGAGCGCTGCGGATCGCCCGCGGCGAGGACGAGCTGCTCGCGCTCGGGATCCACGGCGCCTGGGAGGAGCTGGTGGAGGAGATCGAGCTTCCCGAGGGGACGGCCGGCAGCCAGCTCGAACGGGCGCTGGAGCTGCTGGTCGATCGACTGCTCGCCGCGCCGCGGCGTAAGGGGCGGACGTTGCTGGGGCTTCGCCTCGGCGCCGTTCTCGGCGACGGCGGCAGCTGGAGCGTCGCGCAGGGCCTCGGCCGGCCTACCTCGTCGGCCCGAGCCCTGCGCGCCGTGCTCCTGCCCCGCCTGGAGGAGCTGCCGGCGCCCGCCGTCTCGCTCTCGCTGCGCGCCGCCGGCCTCGGTCCGCCCGCCGCCGAGCAGCTCGAGCTCACCCGCCCGGGGGAGGACTCGCGCCGCCACCGGCTCGGCGCCGCGCTGCGCGAGGTGCGCGCCGCCCAGGGTGCCGAGTCGCTGCTCAAGGTGCTGCCTGTCGACGCCGACTCCCGCGTCCCCGAGCGCCGCGACCTGCTGACGCCGTACCCGGTTCCGAGCCGGTGAAAGCCTCTCGGGGTCGAGCGGCTTTCAGCGATCAGATATGTGGTTGTGCTTGCTCGATGATGCGTAGCTTTTCGGGCCGCACGAAAACAATCCGCTCGAGGATCGGCTCGAGCGGAAGCGTCGTGACCTCGACTACGACGTTCCCGTCGTCGAGCAGATCGGCGACCCCGCCCCGCGCCCCCGCGGGTGCCCGGTCGACGGGCTCAGTCAATTCGACTACGTCGCCAATTGCCAGGTCATCCATGGTCACCATTCCTTCGAGTGTAGGGCTTGGGATAGGCGGTGACCAATCGAGGTGCCGCTTCTGCGTTTACGTAATGCCAGGCAGTAAGGACAGGGGCGTCAATTGCGCAGAAGTGGAGCAGGGTCGATGACCCCGGGGATCCGCCGGCTCTACGCGCCGCGGCGGGTGGCGGTCGAGGTCGATGCAGAAGGGATCCCGCTGGCGGTCGCGGGGGTCGAGGTCGTCGCGGTGCGCGAGGAGTGGCTGGTCGAGGACCGCTGGTGGACGCTGCGGCGGATCTGGCGGCACTACTTCGAGCTCGCCCTGATCGACGGCAGCGACGCGGTCGTCTTCCGCGACAGCGGGGCGCGCTGGTACCGGCAGCGCGCCTGAGGGCCTTAGCGGTGAGCGTTCCGTACGTAGAGCTGCACGCCCACTCGGCCTTCTCCTTCCTCGACGGGGCCTCGACGCCGATGGAGCTCGCCGCCGCCGCGGCCGAAGTCGGCTATCCGGCCTTCGCGCTCACCGACCACGACGGGGTCTGGGGCTCGATGGAGTTCGCCCACGCGTGCAGGGGGTTCGGCGTCCACCCGATCACCGGGGTGGAGTTGACCGTCACCAACCACCGACCGCGGTCGAGGTTTGAACCGGATAGCGACCCAAACCTCGACCACGGTCCTTTTCATCTGACGCTGCTGGTCGAGGACGCCGCCGGCTACCGCAACCTCTGCCGGTTGTTGAGCGAGGCGCACTCGCACACGCGTGACAACACCGGGCGCACTGCGGGCCAGCCGTCGGTGACGCTGGAGCAGGTCGAGGCGCGCGCCGCGGGGCTCGTCTGCCTCTCCGGCTGCGCCGGCTCCGGCGCGGTGGCGGGGACCTGGGCGCGCGGCGATCCGGCCGAGGCGGCATCGCTCGCCCGCCGCCTGCTCGACGCCTTCGGCCGCGACCGCTTCCGGATCGAGCTGCAGCGTCCCTACTGGCGCCGCGACCGCGCGCGCAACCGCTGGCTCACCGGTCTCGCCGAGCGGCTCGGCGTTCCCTGCGTGGCGACCGGCAACGTCCACTCGCACGCCCGCGGCCGAGCCCGCCTCCAGGACGCCTTCGTCGCGATCCGCCTGGGGACGACGCTGGAGGCGAGCGAGCCGCGGCGGCGCGGCAACTCCTCCTCGGCCCTCGCCTCGCCGGCGGCGATGGCGAAGCGCTTCGCCGATCACCCGGCGGCGGTCGCCGAGACGCTGCGCCTCGCCGAGACCCTGCGCTTCGACCTGACAGCCGAGCTCGGCTACCGTTACCCGGGCTCGGAGAATCCCGGCGCCGACCGCGAGCTGGCCGAGCTCTGCCGCGCCCGCCTCGACGAGCGCTACAGCGGCCCCAAGGCCGGCCGCCGCGGCGAAGCCGCGAGCCGGCTCGAGGCCGAGCTGGCGACGATCGGCAAGCTCGGCCTCGCCGGCTTCTTCCTCCTGCACCGCGACCTGCTCGAGCTCGCCCGCGAGGTGGCTTGCGAGGTGCGCGGCCCGGAGTCGGCCCGCGGCGTGCTGCCGCCCGGCCGGGGGCGCGGCTCCAGCGTCAGCTCGATCGTCTGCTACCTGACCGGCCTCTCGCACATCGACCCGGTCGAGAACGGGCTCTTCGCCGGCCGCTTCCTCAACGACGAAGCGACGGCGATGCCCGACATCGACCTCGACTTCCCGCGCGACATCCGCGAGACGCTGATCCCGCGCGTGCACACCCGCTACGGCGCCGACCGCTCGGCCCTCGTCGCCGCCTTCCCCACCTACCGCCCGCGCGGCGCCGTGCGCGACCTCGGCAAGGCGCTGGCGCTGCCGCCGGCGGAGATCGAGCGGGTGGCGAAGACGGTCGGCTTCCACGAGCGCGGCGGCGAGCTCGAGCGCGACGTCGTCGCCGCGATCGGTCGCGAGCGCACCGCCTCGCGCGGCTGGCAGGTGCTGATCGGGCTGGCCGCCGAGGCGATCGGGCTGCCACGCCACGCCTCCCAGCACCCGGGCGGGATGGTGATCTCGACCCAGCCGCTGCTCGACGTCTGCCCGGTCGTCCCGGCGGCGATGCAGGGGCGGCAGATCGTCCAGTGGGACAAGGACTCCTGCGCCGACGCGGGCTTCCTCAAGATCGACCTGCTCGGCCTGGGGATGCTCTCTGCGGTGGAGCGCTGCGTCGAGGAGATCGGCCGCACGCGCGGCGAGCGGGTCGACCTCTCGCGGATCGACTTCACCGACGCCGCGACCTTCGAATCGATCCGCGCCGCGGAGACGACCGGCGTCTTCCAGATCGAGAGCCGCGCCCAGATGCAGATGCTGCCGCGGACTCGGCCGCGGACCCTCGACGACCTGACCGTGCAGGTGGCGTTGGTGCGGCCCGGCCCGATCCAGGGCGGCGCCGTCCACCCCTATATAGAGAGGCGCAAGCGGCAGCGCGAGGACCCCGGCTTCGAGATCCCCTACGAGCACCCGCTGCTGGAGCCGGTGCTGCGCGAGACGCTCGGCACGATCGTCTACCAGGAGCAGGTGATCGAGGTGTCGATGGCGCTGGCGGGCTTCAGCTCGGCCGAGGCCGAGGGGCTGCGCCGGGCGATGAGCCGCAAGCGCTCCGAGGCGGCGATCGAGGAGCATCACGACCGCTTCCTCGTCGGCGCGGTCGGCAACGGGGTGCCGCTGGAGACGGCCGAGCGGGTCTGGCGGCAGATCCAGGGCTTCTCCGGCTTCGGCTTCCCCAAGGCGCACTCGGCCGCCTTCGGCCTGCTCGCCTACCAGTCGGCCTGGCTGCGCATCCACTACGCGCCCGAGTTCCTCTGTGCGCTGCTCAACGAGCAGCCGATGGGCTTCTACCCGCCCGACGCGCTCGCCCACGAGGCCCAGCGCCGCGGCGTCCGCCTCGCCCCGCCCGACGTCAACCGCAGCAGGGTCCTCTGCCACGTGGAAACACCCGGCCCGGGAGCAGCGCGGTCGAGGTTTGAGTCGAATAGCGATTCAAACCTCGACCGCGCTCGGTCGGCCCCGGAGGTGCGGGGTGGGTTGATCGTGCGGATCGGGCTGGGGTACGTGAAGGGGGCGCGGGAGGAGGAGATGGAGGCGCTGGTCGCCGAGCGCGAGCGTGGCGGGGCCTACCTTGGGGTCGCCGACCTCGCCTCGCGCGCCGGCGCCGGCCGCGACGGCCTCGAGCGCCTCGCCTGGGCCGGCGCCCTCGATTCCCTCCGCGGCGAGACCCCAAATGACCCGTGGTCGAGGTTTGAGTCGCATAGCGGTTCAAAGCTCGACCGCGCGGCGGGGGGGCGGCGGCGGGCGCTTTGGGAGGTGGGGACGGTCGGGACGGCGCGGCGGCTGGAGGAGGGGGCGCAGATGGCGCTGCCGCTGGAGGCGCCGCCCGCGCCGGGGCTGGAGCCGCTGGGCGAGTGGGGGGAGGCGATCGCCGATTACCGGATGACCGGGATGACCCTGGGCGAGCACCCGATGGGGCTGATGCGCCACGAGCTAGGCGACGAGCTGGCGCGCAGCAGCGACCTCGAGCGGATCGAGGACGGCACGGCCGTCGAGGTGGCGGGGATGGTCGTCGCCCGCCAGCGCCCCGAGACCGCCAAGGGGATCGTCTTCATGCTGCTCGAAGACGAGCGCGGCACGGTCAACCTGATCGTCCCGCCGCCCGTCTACGAGCGCCACCGCGCCGCGGTCCGCGCCTCGCCCCTGATCCGCGCCAGGGGCCGGCTCGAGCGCCGCGAGGGCACGATCAACGTCCTCGTCTCCGAGGTCGCCGAGCTGCGCCGCACGCAGATGGACGATGTGGCGCCGCCCGGCCACAGCTTCGGCCGCTAGACGGGATCTGAGGCCGGGCAGGGCTCCGGCATCGGGAAGAGGGCGAGGAAGCGGCGTGCGTCGCGCTTGCCGCCCTCGACCTCGACCGCCCCCGAGGCCACCGCCTGCTCGACCGGCAGTTGGCCGGTCAGCACGGCGGCCAGCGTGCCGGCGTCGGGCGCGGCGATCGCGACCGCCGGGTCCTCGGCCTCACCGCGCTGCAGCTCCAGCCCGCCCGCGACGACGCGGACCGTGTAGGGGTCGCCGCCGACCCGCAGCTCGTAGCTGCCCTCCAGCCCGTTCGCCTGGGCCGGGTCGAAGAGCGAGCGCAGCGCCAGGACGATCGAGTCGGGGCCGATCTCGCGGCTCTCCGGCGGCACCGGCGAGCGCGCGCCCCAGGCGCCGAGCCTGGTCACGATCGGCTCCAGCTCCGCCCCCCACTCGGTCAGCTCGTAGACATGGGTCGCCGCGGGCGGCGGCAGATCGCGCCGCCGCACAATCCCGTTGGCCTCGAGTTCGCGCAGACGCTCGGAGAGGATGTTCGGGCTGGCGTGCGGCAACCCCTCACGCAGGTCGGTGAAGCGCTTCGGCCCGAGCAGCAGCTCGCGCACCACCAGCAGCGCCCAGCGCTCGCCGACCAGGTCGAGCGCGTAGGCGAAGCGGCACGCCTCTCCGTATGAGCGCTTGCCCGCCATCGCCCACCAGTTTAGCCCATTGATACAAAATCACAACCATCGAGTCATTTTTCCGAACGTCTTGCTACAGTGCCGCAATCGTCCACAGCAGACCCGAGGAGGCATGAGATGACCACGAGCAGCGACGAGCGCACCCGCTGGCTGGCGCTCTACGTCCTCTGCGCGGGGATGCTGATGATCGTCCTCGACATCACGATCGTCAATGTCGCCCTGCCCTCGATCCAAGACAGCCTCGGCTTCTCCCAGAGCAACCTCGCCTGGGTGGTCAACGCCTACCTCGTCCCCTTCGGCGGGTTGCTGCTGCTCGCCGGGCGGCTCGGCGACCTGCTCGGCCAGCGGCGCATCTTCCTCACCGGGCTGGCGGTGTTCACGGCGGCCTCGCTGCTCTGCGGGCTCTCGCAGACGCAGGAGATGCTGGTCGGCGCCCGCTTCATCCAGGGAGTCGGCGGCGCGCTGACCTCGGCGGTGATCCTGGGAATGATCGTGACGATGTTTCCCGAGCCGCGCGAGCAGGCGAAAGCGCTCGGCGTCTACGCCTTCGTCGCCTCGGCCGGCGGCTCGATCGGCCTGCTGGTCGGCGGGGTGCTGACCGAG
>DATFMX010000069.1:0-21417 GCA_035266685.1 Solirubrobacterales bacterium | reverse complement strand
GAACTGGCTGCGAATCCATGCAACGGGCTTCAACTTCCCGCCGTCCGGGGACGGCGGGAGCGGTACGCGACCCCTGCGGAAGCGGCGGCCCTGATCGCCGCCGTCCCGTCAGCCGACCGGCCGATCTGGGCGACCGCGATGTACGCGGGCCTGCGGCGGGGCGAGTTGCAGGCGCTCCGCGCCGAAGACGTGGACCTGGCAAGCGGCGTGATCCGCGTGGAGTTCGGCTGGGAGTACCGGGAGGGGCAGATACCGCTCAAGTCCAACGCGGGCCGTCGCAAGGTGCCGATCCCCGACGCGCTTCGCGGCTTTCTGGTCGAGCGGTTTGCCGAGTCGGGATACAGCGGGGGTGATCGGCTATTTGGCCTTGCCTCTCCGAAAAGCGCGTTCGAACCCGCCAAGCTGACGAAGCGGGCGGATCGGGCCTGGAAGGCTGCCGGGCTTGAGCGCATTACGCTTCACGAGTGCCGCCACACCTTCGCCTCTCTGATGATCGCCGCCGGAGTCAACCCAAAGGCTCTCCAGCACTTCATGGGGCACGCCAACATCTCGATCACGCTGGACCGCTACGGCCACCTGATGCCGGGATCGGAGGCGGAAGCCGCCGACCTGCTCGACGCCTACCTCGACCGGCGCAAGCGCGGCGAGTAGGCGTCGCGCGCGCGCCACTGGCGCACCAACTGGCGCACGACCCCTGCCAGATGGCCGCAAACCGCTCTACAAAGCGCGCCCATGTTTCCGGCTCGGGGATGTACTTCATCTGATGAGAATTGGAGCTGAGGCATCCGCGGTTGTCGGCGGGACGCCTATGGTGGCGCTGCGGCGGCTGGGGGAGGGGCTGCCGGGGGAGGTGTGCGTGAAGCTGGAGTACTTCAATCCGGGGGGGTCGGTGAAGGACCGGATCGGGATGGCGATGATCGATGCGGCCGAGCACGAAGGGCTGATCGAGCCCGGGAAGTCGGTGATCGTCGAGCCGACCAGCGGCAACACCGGGATCGCCCTGGCGATGGTTTGCGCGGCGCGCGGCTATGAGCTGATCCTGACGCTGCCCGAGGGGATGAGCCGCGAGCGGGCGAAGCTGCTGCGCGCCTACGGCGCCGAGGTGCGCGAGACGCCGTCGCTGGGCGGGATGAGCGAGGCGGTCGAGCTCGCCGAGGAGATCCGCGAGCAGCGCCGCGGCTTCATGCCGCAGCAGTTCTCGAACCCGGCCAACCCGGCGGCGCACAGGAAGACGACGGCGGAGGAGATCTGGCGCGACACCGACGGCGAGGTCGGCGCCTTCGTCGCCGGGGTCGGCACCGGCGGCACGATCACGGGGGTCGGCGGCATGTTCCGCGAGTGCAGCCCGGAGACGCTGGTCGTCGCGGTCGAGCCCGCCGCCTCGCCGGTGCTCGCCGGCGGCGTCGCCGGCCCGCACAAGATCCAGGGGATCGGCGCCGGCTTCGTGCCCGAGGTGCTCGACCGCTCGGTGATCGACGAGACGATCGCCGTCTCCGACGAGGACGCGCTGGAGGCCGCGCGCCTGGCGGCGAAACGCGAGGGCGTGCTGGCCGGGATCTCCGCCGGCGCCAACATCAAGGCGGCGCTGGAGGTCGCGGCGCGGCCCGGGATGGAGGGGAAGCGGGTCGTCACCGTGGTCTGCGACTCGGGCGAGCGCTACATGTCCCTACCCTTCTTCGCACCGTGATCAGGCGCATCGCAAGAGAGATTCGAGCCGATGTGAGCGCCGCGCGCGACCGCGACCCGGCGGCGCAGGGGGTCTCCTCGTTCGAGATCCTCACCGCCTGGGCCGGCGTACAGGCGCTGCTCGCCCACCGGGCCGCCCACGCCCTGCGCGAGGCCGGGGTGCCGCTGGCGCCGCGGGTGATCGCCTACCTGACGCGCGCCGTAACCGGGATCGAGATCCACCCGGCGGCGAAGATCGGACCGGAGTTCTTCATCGACCACGGCGCGGGCGTGGTGATCGGCGAGACCGCCGAGATCGGCTGTTGCGTGACCCTCTACCAGGGCGTGACGCTGGGCGGCACCGGCTTCCAGCCCGGCAAGCGGCACCCGACCCTGGGCGACAACGTCACGGTCGGCTCCGGCGCCAAGCTGCTCGGCCCGATCGACGTCGCCGACGGCGCCAAGATCGGCGCCAACACGGTCGTCGTCGAGGATGTGCCGCCCGGCGCGACCGTCGTCGGCAATCCCGGCCACCCGGTCAGGGTCGAAGGCCGGCGCCCCGAGGGGCCCGACGCCGATTGGATCCACCTGCCGGACCCGATCGCCGACGCGATCAAGACGCTCGCCGAGCGGATCGCGCAACTCGAGCAGCGACTGGCGGAGCTCGACGGCGGTGAGGCCCCGGACCGCAACGGCGAGGAGCTGCGCCCGCGCACCGGCCGCTCCTCAGCGGGCGGCTGAGCCGGCCGCGCTCGTCTCTATTCTCGGAGGCGATGCTGCAGACCGAGCCCGAGAGCGCCGCGACCGGATTCGGCGCGCCGACCGAACCCGGCGCCGACCGCGCCGAGCGCCTGCTCGCCGGGCTCAACGAGCCGCAGCGCGCCGGGGTGCGCCACGGCGAGGGCCCGCTGCTCGTGCTCGCCGGCGCGGGCTCCGGCAAGACGCGCGTGCTCACGCACCGGATCGCCTACCTGCTGGCCACGGGGCAGGCGCGGCCGGGGGAGATCCTCGCAATCACCTTCACCAACAAGGCCGCGAACGAGATGCGCGAGCGGGTCGAGTCGCTGGTCGGGCGGTCTGCCCGGGCGATGTGGGTGACCACCTTCCATTCCGCCTGCGCGCGGATGCTGCGCGCCGACGCCGAGCGGCTCGGCTACTCGCGCGGCTTCACGATCTACGACGAGTCGGACTCGCTGCGGATGCTCAAACGCTGCATGGAGGAGCTGCATGTCGATCCCAAGCGCTATCCGCCGCGGGCGATCCGCTCGCAGATCTCCGGCGCGAAGAACCAGCTGGTCGACGCCGACGCCTACTCGCAGGCGGCCGGCAGCGTCTTCGAAGAGACGGCGGCGGGCGTCTTCCATGTCTACGAGAAGCGCATGCTCGAGGCCAACGCGATGGACTTCGACGACCTGCTGGTGCGCACGGTCAACGGCCTGGAGCTGTTCGAGGAGGCGCGCGAACGCTGGCGCCGCACCTTCCGCCACGTGCTCGTCGACGAGTACCAGGACACCAACCACGCCCAGTACCGGCTGCTGCAGCTGCTCACCTCCGAGCACGGAAACCTGATGGTCGTCGGCGACGAGGACCAGTCGATATACGGCTTTCGCCACGCCGACATCCGCAACATCCTCGACTTCGAGCGCGACTTCCCGGATGCCGAGGTGGTCAAGCTCGAGCAGAACTACCGCTCGACGCAGACGATCCTCTCGGCCGCCAACGCGGTGGTCGAAAACAACCACCAGCGGCGGCCGAAGCGGCTCTGGACCGAGCTTTCCGGGGGGGAGCCGCTACAGCTGCGCGAGCTCTCCGACGAGCACGAGGAGGCGCGCTGGGTGGCGGGGGAGATCGAGCGCCTCGGCGAGGACGAGGGGGTGAAGCGCGAGGACGTCGCGGTCTTCTACCGGACCAACGCGATGAGCCGCGTGCTCGAGGACACGCTGGTCCGCTTCGAGCTGCCATACCAGGTGATCGGCGGCACCAAGTTCTACGAGCGGGCCGAGATCAAGGACGCGATCGCCTACCTCAGCCTGCTCGCCAATCCCGCCGACCAGGTCTCCTTTGCGCGGATCGTCAACTCGCCGCGGCGCGGGATCGGCAACACCAGCCAGGGCCGCCTCGCCGCGCACGCGAACACGACGGGGCTGCCGATCTGGGAGGTCGCCGGGCGGGCGGAGGAGGTGCCGGGCCTCGGCGCGGCAGCGATCAAGGCCGTCGACCGGTTCTACGAGACGATCGACGGCCTCAAGGCGCGGGCCGAGGAAGCCCCGGTGGCCGAGCTGCTGGAGGCGATGCTGCGCGAGACCGGTTACCTCGAAGCGTTGGCCGCCGAGCGCACGGTCGAAGCCGAGGGAAGGGCGGAGAACCTCGAGGAGCTGATCGGCGTCGCCCGCGAGTTCGACGCCAACCACGAGCTCGAGGGCGATGGCGATGTGGCGCCGCTGGAGGAGTTCCTGCAGCAGATCTCCCTCTACACCGCGCAGGACGACCTGCGCGACGACTCGGCGATCACGCTGATGACCCTGCACAACGCGAAGGGGCTGGAGTACGAGACCGTCTTCATCGTCGGCTGCGAGGACGGCGCCTTCCCGCACATGAAAGCGCTCGAAGAGGGAGGCGAGGAGGAGGAGCGGCGGCTCTGCTACGTCGGCATCACCCGCGCCCGCCGTCGCCTCTACATGACCTGGACGCGCGAACGGCGGCTGTTCGGCCGCGCCGAGCACAACCTGCCGTCGCGCTTCGTCGACGAGCTGCCCGAGGAGCTGGTCGAGCGCGGCTCCAGCGCCGTCGGCGCCGCGGGCTCCTGGGCGAGCGCGGCGGCCTCGACCGCGGCGCCGGTCGACCCGGGAGCGGCGCTCGAGCTGCACACCGGAGACGACGTCGTCCACGCCAGCTTCGGCGATGGGGTGGTCACCGCGGTCGAGCCCGGCGGGGTCGTCGTCGTGCGCTTCGCCGGCGACAGCTCGGAGCGCAAGCTGATGGCCGACTACGCCCCGATCCGCAGGCGGTAGCGGTGGCGGCGCGGATCATCGACGGCAAGGCGGTCGCCGCGCGGGTTCGCGAGCGCGTGCGCTCCGAGGTCGCCGGGCTGGCGAGCCCGCCCGGCCTGGCGACGATCCTCGTCGGCGACGACCCCGCGTCCGCCGTCTACGTGCGGATGAAGCGCGAGGACTCGGCCGAGGTGGGGATCGAGTCCTTTCACCACGAGCCCGGCGGCGACGTCTCACAGGAGGACCTGGCGGCGCTGATCGCCTCGCTCAACGCCGACGATCGCGTCCACGCCATCCTCCTGCAGCTGCCGCTGCCCGACCACCTCGACCAGGACCCGCTGATCGCGGCGATCGACCCGGCGAAGGACGTCGACGGGCTTACGCCGCTCAGCGCCGGGCTGCTGGCCCAGGACAGGCCGGGCGCCTTCGCGCCCTGCACGCCCTCGGGGGTGATGGAGCTGCTGCGCGAGGCGGACGTCGAGCTCGAAGGCGCCCGCGCCGTCGTGATCGGGCGCTCGATCCTCGTCGGCAAGCCGCTGGCGGCGCTGCTGCTGGCCGCCAACGCGACGGTCACCCACTGTCACTCGCGCACCCGCGACCTCGGCGCGGTCTGCCGCGAGGCCGATGTGCTGATCGCGGCTGCCGGACGACCCGGCCTGGTGAGCGGCGAGATGGTGCGCGAGGGGGCGACCGTGATCGACGTCGGCACGAACAAGGTCGACGGCAAGCTGGTCGGCGACGTCGACTTCGCCTCGGTCAGCGAGCGCGCCGGGGCGATCACGCCGGTGCCGGGCGGCGTCGGCCCGATGACCCGGGCGATGCTGCTCGTCAACACGCTCGCTGCCGCCCGCGGGCGCGTGTAGGGTCGTGTCGTGGAGGCGCACAAGCTGAGCATCGGCGAGAAGATCTCCGCCGCCTCGGCGGTTCTGCTCTTCGTCGCGATGTTCCTCGATTGGTTCGGCGCCAAGGTCGCCGGCGTGTCGGGCTTCTCGGGCAGCATCGAAGGCGGCGGCAGCGGCGCCACTGCCTGGGACGCGCTCGATGTGATCCCCGTCTTCCTGATGCTTGCGATCGTGCTCGCGCTCGGCGTCGCCCTGGTCCGCCTCACCGACGCCGACCTCGAGCTCTCGATCTCGCTCAACGCCTTCGTCGCCGCGGCGGGCGCCCTGGCCTTCCTGCTGATCCTCTACCGGATCGTCTTCCCGCCCGACTTCGGCATCCCCGGCGTCGCGGTCGACACGACGCTGAGTCTCGGCATCTTCCTCGGCCTGATCGCCGCCGCGGGCATCGCCTACGGCGGCTGGAGCGCGATGCGCGAGGAAGGCCTGACGTTCGACGACGCCGCCGAGCGGCTATCGAAGTAGCCCGGCGGCCACCCGCTTGGCGAAGGCGATGATCGTCATCATCGGGTTGACGCCGACCGAGGTGGGAAAGAGCGAGGCGTCGGCGACGTAGAGGCCGTCGACTCCGTTGACCGAGCCGTCGGCGGCGCAGACGCCCTCGCGCGGGTCGGCGGCGATGCGGGCGGTGCCCATCGGGTGAAAGGCCTCGAGCCGCAGCTCCGAGGGCCTGAACGTCGTCGCCTCGAAGTCGGCGAGTTGACCCGGTCGCAGAACCGGCACCCGGGCGACGTTCGGGTAGACCTCGACCGCGCCGGCGGCGAAGTGGACTTCCGCGGCGCGGGCGATGCCGAAGGCGAGCCGGCGGGCGTCCTCGTTGGTCAGCTCGTAGCCGGCGCGCAGCGAGCCGTCGCGGGCGATGCCGACGCGCCCGGCCGACTCGTCGGAGAGGTGGACGCCGATCGAGCCGATCCGGTCGAGGCCGAGGATCGATTCCTGGTGCTCGCGACCCGAGCCGAGCAGCCAGGCGCCGCCGAAGGGCAGCGGCGTGAAGGTCGCCTCGAGCAAGATCCGCTGCGGCTCCCACTGGTCGACGTAGTAGCTCTGCATCACGCCTTCCCAGCCGCGCACCTGCTCCTCGTAGCGGGCGCCGATCCAGCAGGCGGGGTGGATGTGGAGGTTGCGGCCGACCTGCCCGCCGCCGAGCCCGGAGCGCAGCAGCAGCTCGGGCGTGCCGAGGGCGCCGCCGGCGACGATCGTCGCTCGCCGGGCGCGGACCGTGTAGCCGTCGCAGCGGACCCCCGTCGCCCGGCCCTTCTCGACCAGCACGCGCCGGACCTCGGCGCCGGTGCGCAGCCGGGCGCCGGCGGCGACGGCGCGCGGCAGGTAGCTGACATGCATACCGCGCTTGGCGTCGATCCGGCAGCCGTAGGGACAGGAGCTGCACTGCACGCAGCTTCCCGCGTTGCGTGAGATCGGCCCGCCGCTGGCGCCGAGCGCCGCCGCTCCCTCCATCGCCAGCTGGCCGTTGCGGCCCATCCGCTCCGGGTCGAGCGGCGTCACCCGCAGGAACTCCTCGGCCTCGGCGAAGTCCGGCGCCAGCCGCTCGGCCCACTCGACCCCGTGGCGCTCGCGCCAGTGCTCGAGCACCGGGTCCGGGGCGCGGAAGCAGGTGCCGGAGTTGATCACGGTCGTGCCGCCTGCCGTGCGGGCGACCGGCACGGGGATCGGCGGCTTGCCCTCGGCGATCGTCAGGCCGCCGTCGCGATACAGCGAGGCGATCGCCTCCAGCGGGTCATCCGGGTAGCTGTCGCGGTCGAACGCCTCGCCGGCCTCGAGCACGATCACATCGAGCCCGGCCTCGGCCAGGGTCGCCGCGGCCACGGCGCCGCCGGCGCCGGAGCCGACGATCACGACGTCGCACTCCTCCTCGGGCCCGGACTGCGCCGTGTCACCCAGCGAGCCCGCCGGCTCGGGCAGCGAGCCGTCAGCGAGGCGGCAGCTCGTCTCCAGCCCGAGCCGTGCCTCGACCCGGGGGTCGACCGCGTAGCCGAGCGTGGTGAAGGTCTTCGCCATCAGCAGCAGCTCGTGGTGCAGGCCGAACCGCGAGTCCTCCATGCGGCGCAGGAAATCCTCGCGCGCCGCGAGGTCGAGCCGGCTGAAGCGCCAGGGGAAGGGCAGCCACTCGAAGGCCCGCAGGCCGAGCCTGACGCGCAGCAGCAGCCGCGGCGAGAGCGCGGTGAGGAACTCGGCGACGGGGCCGGAGACGTCGACCTCGCGCTCGGCCGCGGGCAGGCCGTCGAGCGCGGGCGCCATCGCCGCGCAGATCGCGCTCAGGGTGCGTTGCTCGGCGGTCGACAGCCCCGGCGCGCGCTGTCAGCCGGGGGTCGGCGGGCGGTCGACCCGCCCGGCGAGCGACCAGAGCCAGAGCGCCAGCAGGGCGAGGAAGCCGTCGACGAGGAAGTTGAGCAGGTAGATGAAGACATGCTGGTCGACCAGGAAGAAGCCGAGCGAGCCGAGCGAGGAGGCGGTCTTGCCCGCCGCAAGCACCAGCAGCAGCGGCCGGTAGCGGACGACGTCGGCCTGGGCGACGAGGCAGATGCCGGTGATCACGACCATGTAGGCGAAGCCGAGCGCCAGCCAGAGGTCCTCCTGCGTGTGCGGCGCCCGCGTGTCGTTGCCGAACCATTCGCCGACGTCTGAGATGACGTCGAGGACGCCGCTGGGGACGGCGATGAAGAGGATGCCGACGACGGCGAAGCTGAGCGCGAGGGCGCGCAGGCTCAGGACGACGAGTGCCTCTGCTCGATCTCCCCGCATCGTTGGCCGCACTCTAACTGGCTGGCTGGCCAGGAACCATCGCCCTACAATCCCCGCCGTGATCGAGCGAGAGCAGGTACTTCATGTGGCGAAGCTGGCGCGGCTTCGGTTGAGCGACGCCGAGCTGGAGAAGATGGCGGGAGAGCTGTCGGGAATCCTCCAGCATGTCGATCGGATCGGCGAGCTCGATTTGGACGATGTGGCGCCGACCTCGCATGTGGTCGAGCTGGAGAACGTGCTGCGGCCGGACGAGCCGCGGCCCAGCTGGCCGCGCGAGGATGTGCTCAGGCAGGCGCCGGACCCCGCCGAGGGCGCGTTTCGAGTCCCGTCGCCGCAGGCCGAGGCCTGATGTCGGGACTGCTCGAGCTGAGCGTCGCCGAGGCGGCGACGCGGATCCAGGCAGTGGAGCTGTCGCGGGAGGAGTACTTCGACGCCTGGCGCGAGGCTGCGGCGGGCGATGAGCTGAACGCCTATCTCTGGCGTGCCGAGGAACGCGCGGTTGAGAGCGATGGCCCGCTGGCCGGTGTTCCGATTGCGGTCAAGGACCTCTTCTGCACCGAGGGGATCGAGACGACGGCCGGCTCGCGGATCCTCGAGGGGCACCGTCCGCTCTACACGGCGACCGCCGTGCGCCGCCTGACCGAGGCGGGGGCGGAGCTGCTCGGCAAGACCAACATGGACGAGTTCGCGATGGGCTCCTCGAACGAGAACTCCGCTTACGGAGCGGTGCTCAACCCGCACGACCGGGCGCGCGTGCCCGGCGGCTCCTCCGGCGGCTCGGCGGCGGTCGTCGCCGGCGGCCTCGCGCCCTGCGCGATCGGCACCGACACCGGCGGCTCGATTCGCCAGCCCGCGGCGCTCTGCGGGATCGTCGGCCTGAAGCCGACCTACGGGGCGATCTCGCGCTACGGGATGATCGCCTTCGCCTCCTCGCTCGACCAGTGCGGCCCGCTGACCCGCGACGTCACCGACGCGGCGCTGCTGCTCGAGGCGATGCAGGGCGGCGACCCCTGCGACTCGACCTCGGTCGGGATCGAGGGCGGCATCCGGGCGCCGCGCGGCGAGGACCTGAAGGGCTTGCGCTTCGCCGTCCCCGCCGACCTCGCCCACGACGCGATCGAGCCGGGTGTGCGCGCCGCCTTCGAAGCGACCCTGAGGCGGATCGAGGAGCTCGGCGGAGAGCTGGCCGAGGTGCCGCTGCCGCACGCCGAGCACGGCATCTCCGCCTACTACGTGATCGCGCCCGCCGAGGCGTCCTCGAACCTCGCCCGCTACGACGGCGTGCGCTACGGGACGCGGGTCGAACCGGAGGGCGACGTGGTCGAGATGTACGAAGCTACGCGCGCGGCCGGCTTCGGCGACGAGGTCAAGCGGCGGATCATGCTCGGCACCTACGCGCTCTCCTCCGGCTACTACGACGCCTACTACGGCCGCGCGCAGCGGGTGCGGACGAAGATCGCCGAGGACTTCGCCGCCGCCTTCTCGAAGTTCGACTTCGTCGTCACCCCGACCTCGCCCTCGGTCGCCTTCGGGCTCGGCGAGAAGACCGACGACCCGCTGGCGATGTACATGAACGACTTCTTCACCGTGCCGATGAGCCTCGCCGGCATCCCGGCGATCTCGATCCCGGCCGGCAGCGCCGAACCGGAGGGCGGCGGCCCGCAGCTGCCCGTCGGCTTCCAGATCGCCGCGCCGGCCTTCGCCGAGCAGCGGCTGCTCGACGCCGCCTACGTCCTGGAGCAGTCCCTGAATGGCTGAGCTGGAAGCGGTCATCGGGCTGGAGATCCACGTCCAGCTCTCAACCCGGACGAAGATGTTCTGCGGCTGCGAGCTCTCCTTCGGCGACGAGCCGAACGTCCACACCTGCCCGGTCTGCCTCGCCCACCCCGGCGTCCTGCCGGTGCCCAACGCGGAGGCGATCCGCTACGGGCTGAAGATCGCCGCGGCGCTGGAGTGCGAGGTCGCGCCGAGCTCGATCTTCCACCGCAAGAACTACTTCTATCCGGACAACTCGAAGGCGTACCAGATCAGCCAGTACGACCAGCCGCTTGCGGTAAACGGCCGGCTCGGCGGGATTCGCATCCACCGCGCCCATCTCGAGGAGGACGCGGCGAAGACGATCCACCTGGGCGAATCCGGCCGCATCCACGGCTCCGGCGGCTCGCTGGTCGACTTCAACCGCGGCGGCACTCCGCTGGTCGAGATCGTCACCGAGCCCGACCTGCGCGCGGCCGAGGAGGCAGGCGCCTGGGCGCGGCTGTTGCGCACGACCGTGCGCCAGCTCGGCGTCTCCGACGTCAACATGGAGGAGGGCAGCCTGCGGATCGACGCCAACGTCTCCGTGCGGCCGGCGGGCAGCGAGACGCTGGGGACGAAGACCGAGCTGAAGAACATGAACAGCTTCCGCTTCCTCGAACGTGGCATCGAGGCCGAGCTGGCGCGCCAGCGCGAGCTGATCGGGGCGGGGGGGACGGTCGAGCAGGAGACGCTGCACTTCCACCCCGAGGACGGCAGCCTGCACCCGCTGCGCTCGAAGGAGCAGGCGCACGACTACCGCTACTTCCCCGAGCCCGACCTGGTGCCGCTGGCGCCGACCGAGGCGATGCTGCGCGAGGCGCGCGAGTCGCTGCCGGAGCTGCCCGAGGCGCGCATGCGGCGCTACGAGGAGAAGCTGGGCCTCTCGGCCGAGAACGCCGCGCAGCTCGCCGGCGACCCCGACGAAGCCGCCTACTTCGAAGCGGTCTGCGCGGCGGGCGACGGAATCGAGGCGCCGACGGTCGCCAACTGGGTGACGGGCGAGCTGGCGGCGGCGCTGCGCCAGGCGGACGGCGACTCCGCCGCCGAGTCGAAGGTGACCCCCGAGGCGCTGGCGGCGCTGATCGCGCTGGTCGGCGAGAAGCGGGTCTCGCACGGCAGCGGCAAGCAGGTGCTGGCGACGCTAGTCGCCGAGGGTGGAGACCCCGCGGCGATCGTCGAGCACGAGGGCCTGGCCCAGATCTCCGACAGCGGCGAGCTCGAGTCGATCGTCGCCGCGGCCGTCGACTCCAACCCCGAGGCCGCCGAGCAGATCCGCTCAGGCAACCAGAAGGCGATCGGCGCGATCGTCGGCGCCGTGATGAAGCAGACCAAGGGCCGCGCCGACGGCGGCGAGGTAAACCGCCTGATCAAGGAGAAGCTGGGGATCTGATGGCTTGGAACGTCGTCATCGCCGGGGGTGGATTCGGCGGGGCTATGGCGGCTCGGGAGCTGGAGCGGATCATGCCGAAGCAGGCGGCGCGGCTGGTCCTCGTCAACGACGTCAACTTCATGCTCTACACGCCGTTCCTGCCCGAGGCCGCTGCGGGCACGCTGGAGCCGCGGCATGTCGTGACGCCGCTGCGCGAGATCCTCAAGCGGACCTACCTGAGGCTGGGGACCGTCTCGGGTCACGACCCCGAGCGGCGCACGGTCGAGCTGCGGACGCGCGACGGGGAAACCGAGCAGCTTCCCTACGACCAGCTGCTGCTGTCGCTCGGCTCGGTGTCACGCGTTCTGCCGATCCCCGGCCTCGAGGAGCACGCGGTCGGCTTCAAGAGCCTCGCCGACGCGATCTGGCTGCGCAACCACGTGGTCGAGACGCTCGAGGCGGCGAACGCCAGTGACGACCCGGCGCGGCGCGACGAGCTGCTCACCTACGTCTTCGTCGGCGGCGGCTACGCCGGGCTCGAGGCGCTCGCCGAGCTGCAAGACTTCGCCGCCGACGCGATGGAGGCCTACCCGCGCGCCCGCCTGCACGGCATGCGCTGGGTGCTGGTCGAGGCGACTGGCCGGGTGCTGCCGGAGATCGACCGCGGCCTCGCCGAGTACGCGCTGCGCCAGCTGCGCGGGCGCGGCATCGACATCCGCCTGGAGACGACGCTGGAGGAGGTGACCGCCGACCGCGCGCGGCTCTCCAGCGGCGAGACGCTGCCGACGCGCACCGTCGTCTGGACCGCCGGGGTGTCGCCGCACCCGAGCCTGCGCAAGCTCAGCCTGCCGCTCGACGAGCGCGGCCGGGCGCCGGTCGACGACCACCTGCGAGTGCAGGGGCTCGACGCGGTCTGGGCGATCGGCGACTGCGCGGCGGCGCCCGACCCGCGCGGCGGGCTCTGCCCGCCGACCGCCCAGCATGCGGTCCGCCAGGGCCCCGTCGCGGCGCGCAACATCGCCGCCGAGCTCGAGGTCGGGACGGCCTGCCCTTCCGGCGCGACCTCGCCGAGGTCGGCTCGATCGGGCACCCGCAGCGGCTGGGCGCGACAATGGGGCCGTGGGATTCGAATACCTCTTCATAGCGGCGCTGTTCGGCCTCGCCACCGCGATCGTCGGCAAAGCCAAGGGCAGCTCCTTCTGGCTCTGGCTGCTGATCGGCACCGTGCTGCCGCCGCTCGGCCTGATCGCCGTCGTCCTGCACCGCCGCGAGAAGGACGAACCGGAACGCCAGTGCCCCACCTGCGGCAAGGCGCTGAAGCTCTACGTCCAGGTCTGCCCGCGCTGCGGGGCGGATCTATACCTGCCCGACCCGGCGGCGGTGCGCCATCCGGGCGTGCGCTGATCAGCGCAGCCAGGCCCTGACGATCGCGTTGGCGAAACCGAGGCCGTAGCGGGCGACCGCCGGCTTCTTCGAGTGCCCGTGCAGGCGGCTGGCGACGGTCACCGGCACCTCCTTGGCGGGCACGCCGCGCTTGATCGCCTCGATCATGAACTCGGAGGTGTGGAACTGCTCCTGGCGCAGGACGAGCTGCGGCAGCACGCGGGTTCGCACCGCGCGGTAGCCGTTCGAGCAGTCGCTGACCTTGGTCCGCGTGATGAACGAGACGAGGCGGTTGAAGAAGACGATGCCGAGCTCGCGGGCGAAGGCGTTGCGGTCCGCCTCGCCGAGCACGCGCGAGCCGTGGGCGACGTCGACCTCGCCGTCGAGCACCGGCTTGACCAGGCGCTCCATCTCCGCGGGCAGGTGCTGGCCGTCGGCGTCGAGCGTCACCACGACCTCGGCGCCGGATTCGACCATCAGCCGGTAGCCGGTGCGCAGCGCAGCGCCGCCGCCGCGGTTGATCACGTGACGGGCGACGACCGCGCCGTGCTCGGCGGCGACGTCGCCGGTCCCGTCGCGCGAGCCGTCGTCGACGACCAGCACGGCGGTCTCGACGCCGCAGACCTCGCGCGGCATCAGGTCGAGCACCTGACCGACGTTCTCGGCCTCGTTGTAGGCGGGGACGAGGATCGCGATCCTGCCGCGGAAGCGCTGCGGCAGCTCCGCCTGGCGGAACTCCTCCCAGGCCAGCCCCTCGAGCACCGCCGAGAGCTGGCGCGAGTTGCGCGCCGCCTGCGAGAGCGCCCCCAGGATCAGCAGGAAGAGGATGAAGATCGAGAAGACGGCGAGGCCGAGGATGCGCCCGCCGTTGCCCTTCTCGAAGGAGAAGGCGGAGAGCAGCTTGTCGGTCAGCTCGGTGCCGGAGACGATCGCCAGGCCGAGCCCGACGAACAGCAGGATCAGCACATCGACGTTGCGCAGCGCGCGCCGGCGCAGCACCGCGTAGGCGACGATCGCCGCCGCCATGAGCAGCCCGGCGGCACGCAGCGCCGTCAGCTCTGAGGGGAAGATTCCTGCGTAGATGCCCATTCTCGCCCGGACAATACGGCCGCGCCCAGTCGTGCCAGCGCCACGCCGAGCAGCGGAAAGATCAGCGTCATCAGGATCTCGTTGCGCCGCGGGGCGGCCAGAGAGGCCGCGCCGACCCCGGTGACGAGCACGAGCGGCGTCGCCATCGCGACCAGCTCCCACCAGCGGCGGCGCAATCCGAGCACGCCGAGGCCCGCCAGACCGAGCAGCACGAGAAGCACCTGGACGGCGCGGCCGGCGCTCGATTCCATCGCTTCGCCGATCCCGGCGCTCCACATCCGCCAGACCTTGCGCACGCTCATCGCCAGGTAGCCGAACGGGTCTTCGCCGAAGAACTTGGAGAAGTTCTGCTTGCCGATCTTGCCCAGGGCCGAGTCGCGCGGGAGCTCCGGATAGCGGCTGGCCACGCGGTTGAACAGAGGCGTCGGGTCGACCCGTTCTAGCGCCTCGGAGTGAGGTGGCAGCGTGCTGTGCAGATAGCGCGTCGCCAGTCGCGCCTTGACCCGCTGGTATTCGCCGTCGGCGGGCAGGAAGGTGCCGACGTAGAGCGCCTTGCCGCCGCCGGTCGAGATCGGCACGGTGCGATGCAGGGTGACCTGGTTGTGGATCGTCCAGGGAACGATCGGCAACAGCATCGCGGCTAGTGCCATCCCACCTGCCGCGAGGCCGGGCTGCCGGCCGCGATCGCGGCCGATGCGGATCGCGGCGAGGAGGACGAAGGCGATGCCGACCGGCAGGTAGTCCGGGCGTATCAGGGCGGTGAGCCCGAACAGGAGACCGGGGAGGAGCCAGGCGCGCAATCGCCGTCGTTCGCTCGCCCAGAGAAAGGCGAGCACCGCGGCGGGGAGCGTGAAGATCGCCGGGGGCTCGCTGTACAGGGCGCCGGTCGAGTGGATGAACGGCGGGTAGACGGCGACGCAGAGGGCCGCGATCAGCCCCGCGGGACGGCAGTTGAGCCGGCGGCCGAGCAGGTAGACGATGACGATCGCGGCCAGGCCGAGCAGGAGCTCGACTATGCGCGCGGTCCCTTCCCGCGGGCCGCCGGTGGCGAAGAACGAGGCCGCGTAGAGCAGGGGGGCGCCGGGCGACCAGTCGCTCGGGTTTTCGAAGTGGGAGCCGCCGTAGCTGCCTTCCGCGTAGAGCGACTTGGCGAGGCCGTAGTAGGCGTGGGCGTCGTCGCCCGGGACCGGCAGCGGCTCGACCACGCGGTAGGCGCGCAGGCCGAAGCCCAGGACGAGGATCGCCGCCAGCAGGATCAGCGTGGTCCTCCCGTGGCGCTCGGGCAGGGCGCGGATCCAGTGGCCGATCGCGTTCAAGGGCGGCTCAGGCTATCCGCAGCCGCGGGCCGCCCGAGGCGGGACCCGACCCAGGCGACTCCAACCCCGGCCAGCGCGGCGAGCAGCGGCAGCGTGACCAGCGCCCTACGCGGGGAGGCAACCAGCAGCAGGCCGATCGCGGTCGCCGCGAGCAGGACGGTCGCCAACAGCGCCGCCTCCCAACGGCGCCCGTAGCCGAGCACCCCGAGGCCCAGCAGCCCGAGGCCGAGCAGCAGCCAGTGGAACACGGCCCAGGCGGGAGCGTGCATCACATCCCGCGGCCCGTGCCCCCAGATCAGCCACAGCTTGCTCGCCAGGAACCCCGCGTACTCGACCGGTTCCTGGCTGACGTCGTCCCAGAGGCGTTCCCTGCCCATCTTGGCCAGTGCCGCATCGGCTTCCCTGCCGGGATACCGCTGGTGCGCGAGCGCCGCCAGGATCTGCTCCAGGCGCGGATCCCCGGGAAGCTCCCGGCGTAGTTCGGGGTGTCGCTTCAGCACCTCCTCGCCGACCCTTTCCGGGTTCCCGCCGGACGGCATGTAGGACCCGGCGAAGAGCACCTGTCCGCCACCGGTCGAAATCGGCACGAAGCGTTCGAGCACGACCGCATTGCGCACCGTCCAGGGCACAACGACGATCGCCAGTCCGGCGAGCAGGACGAGCGCTTGCACAAGACCCACTCGCCACCCATCCCTCCCGCGACGCGCAAAGATCACAACAGCTACCGGAAAGGAGATCGCCAGGTACTCCGGCCGAACCAACGCCAGCGCTCCGAGTAGCAGGCCTGGCACCAGCCAATATCGCGCGCCGCGGCTATCCGCCCAGAGCATCGCGAGCACCGCGCCGGACAGGAGGCTGGCCGCCAAAGGCTCGGACATGAGCATGCCTTGGTACTCAAGTAGAGCGGGGTAAATCGCCACCACCGCCGCGCCGATCAGCCCGGCTAGCGGCCCCGACAGTCGCCGCCCGATCAGGTAGGAGAACAGCACGGCGAGCGTGCCGATCAGCGCCAGGACGAGCCGCGCCATGCGTTCGTGGACGCCGCCGGTCAGCGCGTAGAGCCCGCCGGCGAAGAGCGGCAGGCCCGGCGAGTAGTTGGTCGCCGGCTGGGTAGCGCCCGGGCCGAGGGCGAAGCCGTTCCCGTGCTCGAGTTCGATCGCGATGTCGGCGTAGCCCTGGGCGTCGTAGACGGGCGGACGGCCGTCCCAGGCTTCGTAGCCGCGCAGCCCCAGGCCCAGCAGCAGGATCGCGACGAGCGTCATCCATTTCATCGGTGCGATGCTATGTCGCCTCTCTCCGTTACTCTGCCGCGACCAATGTCCCGCCTCCTGATCCTCGGCGGCGACGGCTACCTCGGCTGGCCGACCGCTCTTCGCTTCTCGGCCCGCGGCCACGAGGTCGCCCTCGTCGACAACTTCAACCGCCGCCGTTGGCACCGCGAACACGGCACCGCCTCGCTGACGCCGATCGGCGAGCTCGACGAGCGGATCGAGGCCTGGCGCGAGGTCTCGGGCAAGCAGGTCCGCCGCTACGTCGGCGCGGTCGAGGACGGCGAGTTCCTCGACGAGGTCGTCGCCGAGGTCCGCCCCGAGGCGGTCGTCCACTACGGCCAGCAGCCCTCGGCGCCCTACTCGATGATGTCGCGTGAGCGCGCGGTCGAAACCCAGCACACCAACGTGATCGGCAACCTCAACCTGCTCTTCTCGATGCGCGACCACTGCCCCGACGCCCACCTGGTGAAGCTCGGGACGATGGGCGAGTACGGCCAGCCGGGAATCGACATCGAGGAGGGCTACATCGAGATCGAGCACAAGGGGAGGAAGGACACGCTGCCCTTCCCGAAGCTGCCGGGCTCGCTGTACCACTGCTCGAAGGTCCACGACTCGACCAACATCCACTTCGCCTGCCGCACCTGGGGCCTGCGCGCGACCGACCTCAACCAGGGGGTCGTCTACGGGATCCAGACCGAAGAGACCGAAGGCGACGAGCGGCTGATCACGCGCTTCGACTACGACGAGATCTTCGGCACGGTGCTCAACCGCTTCTGCGTGCAGGCGGTGATCGGCCACCCGTTGACCGTCTACGGCAGCGGCCACCAGACGCGCGGCTTCCTCAACATCCGCGACACGCTCAACTGCGTCGAGCTGGCGGTCGCCAATCCCGCCGACGCCGGCGAGTTCCGCGTCTTCAACCAGTTCACCGAGCAGTTCTCGGTGCTCGAGCTCGCCGAGTTGGTCAAGCACGCGGCCGAGCACCTCGGCTACGAGGTGGCGATCGACCATGTCGAGAACCCCCGCGTGGAGAAGGAAGAGCACTACTACAACGCGGTCAACACGAAGCTGCTCGACCTGGGCCTGCAGCCGACGCTGCTCAAAGAGGAGCTGATCGAGTCGGTGCTGCACGCGGTCGAGCGCTACAAGGAGCACGTGATCGAGAGCTCGATCGATCCGCACACCCACTGGAACCCGGCCGAGGGGGCAAAAACCCCCGCAGGCCAGGCGTAGCCCCGCTGGTAGCATCGCGAGTCCGATGAGAGCTGCGGACGCGTTGATGGAGAGCCTCAAGGCCGAGGGCGTGGAGAACATCTTCGGCATCCCCGGCGGGGCCAACCTGCCGACCTACGACGCGCTCGTCGACGCCGGCTTTCGCCACATCCAGGTGCGCCACGAGCAGGGCGGCGGCCACGCCGCCGAGGGCTACGCCAAGGCCTCCGGCCGGGTCGGCGTCGCCTTCGCCACCTCGGGCCCCGGCGCGACCAACCTGGTCACGGCGATTGCCGACGCGATGATGGACTCGGTGCCGACCGTGTTCGTCACCGGCCAGGTGCGGACCGAGCTGATCGGCACCGACGGCTTCCAGGAGGCCGACATCCTCGGCGCGACGCTGCCCTTCGTCAAGCACTCCTTCCAGGTCACCGACCCGCGCCAGATCCCCGAGTACGTACACGAGGCCTTCCATGTCGCCTCGACCGGGCGCCCGGGGCCGGTGCTGCTCGACGTCCCGCAGGACCTCTCGCGGGCCGAGATCGAGTACACGCCGCGCACCGAGCCGGTCGAGCTGCCCGGCTACAAGCCGATGAGCAAGGGCAACATCAAGCAGGTGCGGATCGCCGCCAAAGCGCTCGCCAACGCGAAGCGCCCGATCTTCTACACGGGCGGCGGCGTGGTCAACGCCAACGCCTCCGCTGAGTTGCGCGAGCTGGCGGACGCCGACCGCTTCCCGGTCACCTCGACCCTGATGGGCCTCGGCGCCTACCCGGCCTCGGGCGAGCACTGGCTGGGGATGCTCGGCATGCACGGCACCGTCACCGCCAACTGGGCGATGGACAACGCCGACCTGATCGTCGCGATCGGCGCCCGCTTCGACGACCGGATCACCGGCAAGCTCGCCGAGTTCGCGCCGCAGGCGAAAGTCATCCACATCGACATCGACCCGGCCGAGATCTCGAAGAACGTCGGCGCCCACATCCCGATCGTCGGCGACGCGAAGCTGGTGCTGCCGGAGCTGAACCGCGAATACCGCGCCCTGCAGACCGACGCCGGCCGCCTCGACCCGTGGTGGAAGCAGCTGCGCGAGTGGCAGGAGCAGCACCCGCTGCGCTACGCGCCCGGCGAGGGCGGCGAGATCAAGCCGCAGTTCATGGTCGAGGCGATGCACCGCGCGACCGGCGGCAGGGCGATCGTCACCTCCGACGTCGGCCAGCACCAGATGTGGGCCGCGCAGTACTACGGCTTCGAGCAGCCCCGCCACTGGATCAACTCCGGCGGCCTGGGGACGATGGGCTTCGGCCTGCCGGCGGCGGTCGGCGCCAAGGTCGCCTGCCCCGACGACGATGTGGTCTGCCTGGCGGGCGACGGCAGCCTGATCATGAACTGCCAGGAGCTGGCGACCTGCGTCGCCGAAGACATCCCGGTCAAGGTCTTCCTGATGAACAACGGCTACATGGGCATGGTCCGCCAGTGGCAGGAGCTCTTCTGGGACCGCCGCTACAGCTCGGTGCAGATGGGCGAGAGCCCCGACTGGGTGAAGCTGGCCGAGGCCTTCGGCGCGACCGGCATGCGCTGCGAGGACGCCGGCGAGCTCGAGGGCCAGATGAAGCAGGCGCTGGAGACCGACGGCCCGGTGCTGCTCGATGTGCGCGTCGTCCAGGAGGAGAACTGCTACCCGATGATCCCGCCGGGTCAGGCCGCCCGCGACATGGTCGAGGCGCCGAAGGCGGTGAAGTGATGGAGGCGGGGACGCCGCAAGCGGTCCGCCTCGAGGACCTTCATGTGCCGGGGCAGCTGAGCGGGCGCAAGCACATCCTCTCGATCCTGGTCGAGAACAAACCGGGCGTGCTGGCGCGGATCGCCGGCCTCTTCTCGCGCCGTGGCTTCAACATCGACACGCTCGCCGTCGGCCCGACCGACGACCCCAGCGTCTCGCGGGTCACGCTGACGCTCGACGGCGCCGTCCACCCGATCGACCAGGTGACCAAGCAGCTGCACAAGCTGGTCAACGTGCTGAAAATCCGCGACATGGAGCCGGAGGAGACGGTCGCCCGCGAGATGGCGATGTTCAAGGTCTCCGCCGCGGTCGAGAGCCGCGCCGAGATCATCCAGTTCGCCGAGATCTTCCGCGCCAAGATCATCGACGTCTCGCGCCGCACGCTGACGATCGAGGTGACCGGCTCGGCCGACAAGATCGAGGCCTTCGAGCGGATGATCCGCCCGCATGGCCTCATAGAGATGGTCCGCACCGGCGAGATAGCGATCGCCCGTGGCGGCGACTAGCGAGTTTCTCGCCTCCCTCCGGCCCGCTGTCGACCGCGCTCTCGCCCGTGGCAGGAGGACCCTTGTCAGCATCACCGCAGCCTCCGATCTCGCCGATCCCTGCGCCGCGGTCTTTTCTTCCCGCCTCGCGTCTGACCATTGGTTCTGTTGGGAGCAGCCGGACAGGAAGTTCGCCCTTGCTGCCGTAGGCGTCGCGCACGAGGCAAGCTCGCGCGGGGAGAGCCGCTTCACTGACGTCGCGCGGGAGTGCCTGGCGCTCAATGAGGGGGCCGTGCTGGACGAGCCGTCGGGGCTGCCGTCGGGCGCCGGACCGGTGTGGACCGGGGGGTTCGCGTTCGACCCGGAGGGCGCCGGGTCTTCCCCCTGGTCCTCCTTCTCGCCGGCCTCACTGATCCTTCCCGAGCTGTCGCTCTGCCGGGTCGGTGGGGAGACCTATCTGACGGTGAATCTCGTCGTCTCGCCGGGTGACGCTGCCGGCGCGGCGGTCGATCGTCTCGCCGCGCGCCTGTCCGGCCTGCGCCCCGACCCCTTGCCGCTGCTCGACCCGCACCTGACCGAGCGGCCGGAGATCCGCAGCGTGCGACCGCCGGGCGAGTTCGAAGCCGCGGTCGAGGCGGCGACAGAGCCGATCGGCGCGGGGGAGATGAGCAAGGTCGTGCTGGCGCGCGAGGTGACGGTCGAGGGGGCGAAGGCGCACAGCGCGGCGGCGATCTTCGGCGCCCTGCGCGAGCAGTTCCCGTCCTGCTTCTGCTTCTGCGTCGGCACGCCGGAGGCGTCGTTCATCGGCGCCAGCCCGGAGTTGCTGATCCGCCGCTCGGGCGCCGGGGCGTCAAGCGTGGCGCTGGCCGGCTCGACCCGACGCAGCTCCGACCCCGCCGTCGACGACCATCTCGGCGAGCAGCTCTTGCGCAGCGACAAGAACCGGCGCGAGCAACGGATCGTCGCCGAGCGGATCGTCCGCAAGCTGCGACCGCACTCGGTCTGGGTGCAGACGGCGGAGGAGCCCGAGGTGGTCAAGGTGGCCAACATCCAGCACCTCGCGACGCCGGTGATCGCGCAGCTCGCCGAACCGCGCTCGGCAGTCGAGTTGGCGGGCATCCTGCACCCGACCCCCGCCGTCGGCGGCGAGCCCTGGCCGGACGCAGCAGCCGCGATCGAGCGACTCGAGCGCATGGACCGCGGCTGGTACGCCGCCCCGGTCGGCTGGATGGACGCCACCGAGGACGGCGAGTTCTGCGTCGCCCTGCGCAGCGCCCTGCTCCGCGACCGCGAGGCCCGCCTCTTCGCCGGCGTAGGCGTCGTAGCCGGCTCCGACCCCGCGGCCGAGCTGGAGGAGACCGAGGTCAAGCTCCAGGCGCTGCTGCCGCTAGTCGCCGA
>DATFMX010000068.1:0-24519 GCA_035266685.1 Solirubrobacterales bacterium | reverse complement strand
CGTCCTGCGCCCCGAGCTGCTGGCCGGCTACGAGAAACACACCGACGACATGCAGGTCGAGTTCGTCGACGACTGCGGCCACTTCATCGCCGACGAGAAACCGGAACTGGTCGCGGAGCGGGCGCGGGCCTTCTTCGCCCCGACCGCGTAGGCAGCCGCTCAGCCGCGTTCGATCGAGATCTTTTCGATCAGCACTACCTGCTTCGGTTTTTCTCCCGGCGTGCCGAGCTTGCCGATCCGTTCGACCACGTCGAGGCCCTTGTCGACCCGGCCGACCAGGGCGTATTCGGGCGGCAGGCCGGCGTCGGCGCCGACCACTACGAAGAACTGGCTGCCCGAGCGACCGGGTGGCTCGGCGGCGCTTTTCGCCATCGCGACGATGCCCTTGGTATAGGCGAGGTTGGCGGGCGGCTTCTCATCGACGCTGTAGCCCGGGCCACCGGTGCCGGTGCCGAGCGGGTCGCCGCCCTGGATGACGAATTCCGGCACGACGCGGTGGAAGGTGAGGTCGTCGTAGAAGCCTTCTTCGGAGAGGAAGACGAAGGAGTTGACGGTCTTCGGCGCCCGCTTGCTGTCGAGCGCGATGTCGAACGTGCCGCAGCTCGTCTTCACGACAGCGGTCAGCGCTTCGCCCTTCTTCACGGTCTGCTTCGGCGCCTTGAAGCTGACCTTCTTCGGCGCCGGCGCGGCGACCTTCTTGCAGCCCGCGGTGCTCGCTTCGCCGCCCGAGTCGCTGCCGCCGCCGCTGCGCGAGATCAGGATCGCGGCGACGACGCCGGCGGCGATCAGGGCGAAGACGCCCAGCGCGATCCACTTGTTGCGATCCGACGTCCCCTCCACGGCCGCGGAATCCTAGATGATCGGGGGATGCCGCCGCCAACGCTCACCGCGCTCGCCGCCGCAGTCCTGCACGTGCGCGACCTGCCGGAGCGAATCCTCGAGGTCGGCTGTGGCGAGGGGGACGGCGTGTTCTTCCTGGCGCGCGAGTTCCCGGCGGCGCGGGTCCGCGGCCTCGACCCCTCCGAGGAGGCGATCGCCGCGGCGATCGGGCGGGTCGGGCTCGACCCGGAGGGCCGCGTCGCCTTCAAGCAGGGCGGGCCGCGCCGTCTCCCCTACCCCGACGAGTTCTTCGACCTGGTCGCGCTCTCGCGCGGTCGCCTGCGCCCGCGGGAGCTGGCGCGGGTGCTGCGCCCCGGCGGCCACCTGATCGCGATCGGCCGCCACCGCTGGCTCGAGTGGCGCCTCGGCGGGCGTGGCTTCGACCCGGTCGAGGCCGGCGAGGAGACCGAGGGCGAGCGGTTTCAGGTCTTCCGGCTCAGAGCCGCCCCGGCGAGGGGCGGCTAGGCTGCCGCTCGCTATGCGTGTCGCGGAGATGCCGTTGGCGTTGCTGGTCAATCCCGCCTCGGCGCACGGCCGCGCGCTGGGGCTGCTGCCGCGGCTCGAGCGCGAGCTCGACTCCCGGCGAATCTCCTTTCGCGTCGAGCGCACCCGCGGCCTCGAGCACGGGGTCGAACGGGCGCTGCGCGCCGCCGAGGCCGGCGAGATCCCGGTGGTCGTCAGCGGCGACGGGCTTGTCGGCGCGATCGGCGGCGCCCTGGCCGGCTCCGAGACGCCGCTGGGAATCGTTCCCGGCGGGCGCGGCAACGACCTGGCGCGGGTGCTCGGCATCCCCGGTGAGCCGGAGGCGGCGGTGGCGATGCTCGCCGGCGGCGAGACGCGCCGGATCGATGTCGGCGAGGTCAACGGCAAGCGCTTTCTCGGCATCGTCAGCGTCGGCTTCGACTCGGTGGCGAACGAGCGCGCCAACCAGACCAAGTGGATGCGCGGCAACCTGGTCTACGCCTACGCCGGCGTCCGCACCCTGGTCGGCTGGAAGCCCGCCCGCTTCACGATCGCGGTCGGCGACGAAAGCGAGCGCTTCAGCGGCTACTCGGTCTCGGTCGCCAACAGCGGGGCCTTCGGCGGCGGCATGTTCATCGCCCCCGACGCCGAGCTCGACGATGGAGAATTCGATGTGGTGACGATCGGCGAGGTCGGCAAGCTGCGCTTCCTGGCTAACCTGCCGAAGGTGTTCAAGGGCACCCATGTCGAGCGGGACGAGGTGCGCGTCTTCCGCGCCTCACGGCTCGAGCTGAGCGCCAGCCGGCCTTTCCCGGTTTTCGCCGACGGCGAGCACCTCAGCGACCTGCCCGCCACGCTGCGCGTGCTGCCCCGGGCGCTGAGCGTGATCGTCCCGCCGCGGGCGACCGTTTGAGCGAGCACGGCGGCGGCGCGCTGTTCGGCGCCAAGCGCTTCGCGGCGCGCGCGGTCGGCGTCGCCAGCCGCGCCAGCGGTCGCGGCGGCGGGACCACGCTGCCCGGCAGGCTGCTGCTGCGGATGGAGCCGCGGGCGATCACCCGGCTCGGCGCGCGGCTCGACCGCGGCGCGACGCTGGTCAGCGCGACCAACGGCAAGACGACCACCGCCGGGATGCTGGCGGCGCTGCTCGCCGCCGACGGCCGACGGCCGGTTCACAACCGGGCGGGCTCCAACATGACCTGGGGAATCGCCACGGCGCTGCTCGAGCAGCGGGGGCACGAGGGGCTGTTCGAGGTCGACGAGGCCTGGCTGCCGCAGGTCGCCGGCGAGCTCGATCCGGCGCTGATCGTTCTCGGCAACCTCTTCCGCGACCAGCTCGACCGATACGGCGAGACCGAGGCGCTCGCCGACCGCTGGGCCGAGACCGTCGCCGCGCACGGCGGCCACACGAGCTTCGTGCTCAACGCCGACGACCCACTGGTCGCCGACCTCGGCCGCGACGCCGACGGTCGCAGGCGCGAGGGCGTCACCTACTTCGGCATCGACGACGCGGCGCAGGCGCTGCCCGAGCTGCAGCACGCCTTCGACGCCAAGCACTGCCGCCGCTGCGGCCACCCCTACGCGTACGAGCGGGCCTTCGTCGGCCACCTCGGCCATTACTCGTGCCCGCACTGCGCCGCCGCGCGGCCCGATCCCGACGTCGCCGCGACGCGGATCGAGCTGCACGGCATGCGCGGCTCCTCGCTGAGCCTGCGCACCCCCGGCGGCGAGCTGGAGATCGAGCTGCCGCTGCCGGGTCTCTACAACGCCTACAACGCCCTCGCGGCGGTTGCCGCGGCGCTAGAGCTCGGGGTGGCGCCGGAGGCGATCGGCCCGGCGCTGGCGGCGATGAAGGGCGCCTTCGGGCGGGTCGAGACGATCGCAATCGACTCGAAGCGGCTCTCGGTTCTGCTGGTCAAGAACCCGGCCGGGACGAACGAGGTGCTGCGGACGCTGCGGCTCGAGGCCGCGGAGCGGCCGATCGACCTCTGGATCGGGCTCAACGACCGGATCGCCGACGGGCGCGACGTCTCCTGGATCTGGGACGCCGACTTCGAGCTGCTGGCCCGCTCTGTGCGCCGCGTCACCTGCGCCGGGACGCGGGCGCCGGAGATGGCGCTGCGGCTCAAGTACGCGGGCTGGCCGGAGGACGCGATCGCGGTCGAGCCGGGGATCGAGGCGGCTCTGGACCGGGCGGTCGCGGCGGCCCCCGAGCAGCTCTTCGCCCTGCCGACCTACACCGCGCTGCTCGAACTGCACAAGGTGCTCTCCTCACGCGGCCTGACCGAGGAGTTCTGGCGATGAGCGAGGTGATCTGGCACGACGTCGAGTGCGCCTCCTACGCAGCCGACCTGCCGCTCTGGGAGGAGCTGGCCGCGAGCGCCGGCGGCGAGGTCGCCGACCTCGGCTGCGGCACCGGCCGGGTCGCGCTGCACCTTGCCCGTCGCGGCCACGCCGTCCTCGGCATCGACCGCGACGCGACGCTGCTGGCGGCGCTGCGCGAGCGTGCCGACGACCTCGCTGTCGAGCCCCTGCACGCCGATGTGCGCGATTTCAAGCTCGACCGCCCGGTGTCGCTGGCGCTGGCGCCGATGCAGACGCTGCAACTGCTCGAGGGGCCCGACGACCGGGTCGCCTGCCTTCGACGGGTGGCCGCTGCACTGGCGCCGGGCGGGCGCTTCGCGGCTGCGATCCTGGAGGCGATGCCGCCGCCCGACGACTCTCCGCCGCCGTTGCCGGATGTGCGCGAGGTCGACGGCTGGGTCTACTCGAGCCATGCGCTCGAGGCCGCCGTCGGGCCGGGCGAAATCGTCATCCACCGCCGCCGTCAGACCGTCTCACCCGACGGCGAGCTGAACGAGGAACCAAACCAGGTTCGGATCGAGACCTTTTCGGCACGCACGCTGGAGGAAGAGGCGGCGACGGTGGGGTTGGCCCCGGCCGAACGTCGCCAGATCGCGCCGACAGAGATCCACGTCGGCTCGACCGTCGTCGTCCTCGTCAAGGAGGCGAGGTGAGGATGGAGCTCCGCGTCCTCGCGCTGTATCCGGAGCAGATGAACATCTACGCCGACCGCGGCAACATCATCTTCCTGCGGCGGCGCTGCGAGTGGCGCGGCATCGGCTTCTCCTATGCGGCATCCGGACCGGGCGAGGAGTTCGACCCGGCGGCCCACGACCTGCTCTACCTCGGCGGCGGCCAGGACCGCGACCAGCGCGCCGTCGCCGCGGACATGGTGGCGACCAAGCGCGGCTCGCTCGCCTCCGCGGTCGGCGACGGCGCCGTCATGCTCGCCGTCTGCGGCGGCTACCAGCTGCTTGGCCACAGCTACCAGCTCGGCGAGGAGCGCCTGCCGGGCCTGGGACTGGCCGACCTGGAGACCGTGCGCGGGCCCGGCGAGCGGCTGATCGGCAACGTCGCGATCGAGGCCGACCTCGGCGACGGCCCGCGGACGATCGCCGGCTTCGAGAACCACGGCGGCCGCACCTACCTCGGGACGGGCGCGACGCCGCTCGGCCGCGTCCTGCACGGCTTCGGCAACAACGGCAAGGACGGCTTCGAGGGCGTCCGCCGCGACAACCTGATCGGCACCTACCTGCACGGCCCACTGCTGCCGAAGAACGCCTGGCTCGCCGACCGCCTGATCGCGCTGGCGCTGGAGCGCCGCTACAGCGCACCCCCTACCCTGGAGCCATTGGACGATTCGCTCGAGCAGGCGGCGGAGCGCTGCGCCCGCGAGGTCGCGCTGCGCAACTGATCCGCGGTAGAGCTTTGCTCCGCTATGCGGCTCAAACCTCGACCGCGCTCGGGGTGTTGGCGCTTGCGCTCGCGGCGTTGCTGGCCGCCGGGTCGGTCGGACCTGCCGCGGCGGCTGAATGCGGGGGCGAAGAACCGCGAATCGTCGGCAGCACCTACTACGGCACCGAATGCGACGACACCTATCGCGCGCCGCGCGGCGTCACCAGGGTCTACGGCGAAGGCGGCGACGACACCCTCTACGGCCAGCGCGGCAACGACTTCCTCTTCGGCGGCCCGGGCGACGACCGCCTCTACGGCGGGATCGGCGACGACCAGCTGCGCGGCGGGCCCGGCGACGACCTGCTCTCCGGCGGCTTCGACACGCTGAGCTATGCCACCGGCGTCACTCCAGGCTTCTTCGATCGGCCGAATGCCCCGTACTCCTTCCCGGACTTCTCCGAATTCGAAGGCTTTCCGGGGTCGCCCACGGGACGCGGCTCCTACATCAACCTGGAAACGGGCCGCGGCGACAACGGCCGCGCCCCGGACGGAGGTGGGTTCGACGAAGAAGTCGGCGGCGAAGCCTTCGACGTCGTGATCGGCACGCCCTTCGACGACTACATCGTCGGCACGAGCGCCGCGCAGACGATCTACGGCGGCGGCGGCGCCGATGTGATTCTCGGCAAGGGAGGGAACGACCAGATCTACGGCGGCGACGAGGGCGACTACTGCGAATCGGCAGCCGGCACGACGCGGCACGAATGCGAGTTCACCGACAGCGACAAGAAGGTGGAAGCGCGCGACCCGAGCGAAGCGCGGGCCGGGGTCATGGCGCCCCAGCAGGGCGAACCGGCCGCTCTCTACCTGACCGGGAGCGACGGTGACGACGAACTGGTCGCCTCCTACGCGAGCTCTCCGCAGGGCGTCACCTTCTCCCGAAACGGGTCGACGCTCGGCTCCTTCCCGCTGTCGGAGCCGCCGGACTCGCTCGTGGTGGCGGGGCTCGCCGGCGACGACTCGATCGTCGCCTCCGGGTTCCCGGAATCCACGTCAGTCGTGCTGCTCGGCGGCGAAGGCGAAGACCACCTGACCGGTGGCGACACGGAAGACGCGCTGGTCGACGGACCGGGCGACGACGAAGTCCACGCCGGCGGAGGCGACGACGCCGTGCCCAACAACGAAGGCGCCGACCGGCTCTACGCCGAAGCCGGCGAGGATCTGTTCGTCGACGACGCGGTCTGCGAAGGGGACCTGCTCGACGGCGGTCCCGACCGCGACAACGCCAACTGGGCGAACTTCGACAACGGGATCTCGATCGACCTGGAAGCCGGACGCGCCGGGCTCGTCGGCTCAGCCGGTCAGCCGTCCTGCCCGAGCGGCTCGCCGACGACCCTGAGCGGACTCGAGGACGTCGAGGGGACGAGCTACGACGACACGCTGGTCGGCGACGCGGGCGACAACCAGCTGCTCGGCCGCCCCGGTCACGACTCCTACTTCGCCGCCGCCGGCAACGACTCGATCCTCGCCAACTCCGGTGACAGCGACCTGGCGATCGACTGCGGCGGGGGCTGGGACACGGCGCTGATCGACATCCCGACCGGAAGCTACGCCGACCCGACTCCGGTCGATTGCGAGGACGTCGAAGAACGGCGGGTCAACAGCTTCCGGCCGCCGGGGACGCCGCCGAACCCCAACCCGGCGGCTGAAACGCCGATCGCCGAACCGTCATCGATCCAACCACCACGCGATCGAACGCCGCCGCGTACGCTGCTCCTCCATCGCCCGGCAAAGCGCGTCTTCACGCGGCGAAAGTGGCGTCGCGTGGCCTTCGTCGTCGGCTCGAGCGAGGCCGGCTCACGCTTCCGCTGCCGGGTCGACCGGAGGTCATTCCGGCCGTGCCGCTCGCCGCGCGCCTACGGCCTGCGGCTCGGTCGCCACATCTTCCGCGCCTACGCGATCGACGCCGCCGGCAATCGCGACCGCTCGCCCGTCCTCTACAGGTTCGCCGTGCGGCGGCTCATCGTCCGCTCGAACCGAAGCCACCACCGCCGCGGCTCGACTCGCTGAGCGCCTCGACCTCGACCGGCTCCGGCAGGCCGACCGGCACGACGACGAGCTGCGCGATCCGCTCTCCCGGCTCGACCCGGAAGGTCTCCGCAGGGTCGGTGTTGAGCAGCAGCACCCGCACCTCGCCGCGATAGCCGGCGTCGATCAGGCCCGGCGAGTTGACCAGCGCGATCCCGTGGTCGCGCGCGATCCCCGAGCGTGGCAGCACCATCCCCGCATACCCCTCGGGAATCTCCACAGCCACCCCGGTCCCGACGCTCCACCGCTCCCCCGGCCCCAGATGCGCCGCCTCACAGGCATACAGATCCAAGCCCGCATCCCCGGGGTGTGCCCTGCTCGGCACAACGGCCTGCTCGTTGAGCTTCGCCACTCGTAAGTCCATCGGCGCGCACCCTACAGCGCCCTGACAAGGAGGGAGGGGGTGCCCCTCGGGCGGGCGGATACTCAAAAACGCGGTCTAATTAGACCGCGTTTTGTCCGAACGAGGGGCACCCCCTCCCTCCTACGCCGCGACCACCAAATCGTCGAACCGATGCAGCTCCGAGATGGGGACTTTCGCGTGCACGAGCACGCCGTCCTCGCGCTCCGTGCGCTCCAGGTCGCCGGCCACCTCGTGCAGCTCGTGCAGCCGGGCGCCCTCGCTGTAGGGGATGAGCAGCTCGACCTCGGCGAGGGTGTCCTCGAAGGCCTTCTCGACCCGCTCCAGCAGCTCGTCGACCCCCTCGCCGGTCAGCGCCGAGACGAGCACCGCGCCCGGGTGGCGCAACAGCGCCTCGGAGCGCTCGTCCTCATCGAGCAGGTCCGCCTTGTTGAGCACCAGCAGGCGCGGCCCCTCGCCGGCGCCGATCTCCTCCAGCACCGCGTCGGCGGCGGCCAGGTCGGCGAGTCGCCGCTGCTCGGGCGCCGCGGCGTCGAGGACCTGCAGGATCAGGTCGGCGAGCACCGTCTCCTCCAGCGTCGCCTTGAACGCCTCGACCAGCTGGTGGGGCAGCTTCTCGATGAAGCCGACCGTGTCGGTGAACAGGTAGTCGCGGCCGGAGAGCGGCACGCTGCGGGTGGTCGGGTCGAGCGTGTGGAAGAGCCGGTCCCCGACGCCGACCTCCTCGGCGCCCGTCAGCGCGTTGAGCAGGGTCGACTTGCCGGCGTTGGTGTAGCCGGCGAGGGCGACCCGCGGCAGCGAGGAGCGCTCGCGGCGGGCCCGCATCACGCCGCGGTTGCGCTCCAGCCGCGCGAGGCGGCGGCGCAGCGCCGCGATCCGGTCGCGGGCGAGGCGGCGGTCGGTCTCGATCTGACTCTCGCCCGGCCCCCTGGTGCCGATCCCCCCGCCGAGCCGCTCGAGGTGGGTCCAGAGACCGCGCATGCGCGCCAGGTTGTACTCGAGCTGCGCCAGCTCGACCTGCAGCTTTCCCTCGGCCGAGTGGGCGTGGTCGGCGAAGATGTCGAGGATCACCGCGGTGCGGTCGATCACCGGCACGCCGAGCGCCGCCTCGAGGTTGCGCTCCTGGCGCGGCGCCAGCTCGTCGTCGCAGGCGACGAGGTTCGCGTCGCAGGTCTTGATCAGCTCCTTGACCTCGGCCAGCTTGCCGCGACCGAGGTAGCGGTCGGGGTCGGGCGCGGCGCGCTGCTGGAGCGCCTCGCCGGCGCTGGCGACCCCGGCCGTGCGCAGCAGCTCCTTCAGCTCGGCCAGCGGGTCGCCCTCCTCGCGGCCGTCGACGATGCCGAGCGCCAGCGCCCGCTGGCGGGCGCGCGGATTGGAGACGCCGGCGCCGTCGGCGGCGTATTGCGTCTGCTTGCTGCGCCCGTTCCTCGATCGATCCACTCGACTCGATTGTAGGCGTCGCCACCAACCCGGATAGGCTGTGCGGCGATGAGGGTCTTCGTGACGGGGGCAACCGGGTTCATCGGCGGCGAGGTCGCGCGGCAGCTGCGGGCGCGCGGCGACGAGGCCGCCTGCCTGGTCCGCAGCCCCCAGAAGGCGGCGAAGCTGAGCGCGCTCGGCTGCGAGCTGGTCACCGGCGACCTCGGCGACGCCGAGGCGATCCGCAGCGGCATGGCGGGCTGCGACGCCGTCGTCCACGCCGCCGCGATGTACGAGATCGGAATCCCCGCCAAGCAGCACCCGGCGATGTGGGAGGCGAACGTCGCCGGCACCGAGCGGGTGCTCAGCGCCGCCCGCGAGGCCGGCGTCGCGAAGCTCGTCTACGTCTCCACGGTCGGCGTCTTCGGCAACACCCACCGCCAGGTGGTCGACGAGAGCTACGAGCACCCAGGGCGCGAGTTCACCTCCTACTACGAGGAGACGAAGCTCGAGGCGCACCGGGTCGCCAAGCGGATGATCGAGGACGGCCTGCCCGGCGTGATCGTGCAGCCCGGCGGCGTCTACGGCCCCGACGACACCTCGCAGGTCGCCGATCTGCTCGAGCAGTTCTTCGCCGGGCGGCTGCCGCTGCTGCCCTTCCCCGAGCTCGGCATCTGCCTGACCCATGTCGAGGACATCGCCGGCGGGATCCTGCTGGCGCTCGACAAGGGGCGGGTCGGCGAGACCTACGTGCTCAGCGGGCCGGTGACGACGATGCGCGAGGCGGTCGAGACCGTCGCCGCGGCGACCGGCCGCAAGGCGCCGCGCTACGCGATGCCGACCGCGCTGATGAAGGCGCTGACGCCGGTCGGGCCGCTGGTCGGCAAGCTGATGGGCCAGCCGCCGAACCTGCGCGAGCTGATCTCCTCGGCCGACAACGTCACCTTCTGGGCCAGCCACGAGAAGGCCAGCCGCGAGCTCGGCTACGCGCCGCGCGGGCTCGAGGAGGGCCTGCGGCAGACGCTCGCCGACGACGACCGCTTCCCGGCGCCGTCCGCCGCCTGACGGGCCACCTTGCCGCGATGCGGGTAATCGACGTCGAGCACCTCGGCCGGTCGCACGTGATCGGCTGCTGGCAGGTCGGCGACGCCCTGGTCGATCCCGGCCCGGAGTCCTCGGTCGAGACGCTGCTCGCGGCGCTCGGGGAGGAACGGCCGCGGGCGCTGTTGCTGACCCACATCCACCTCGACCACGCCGCGGCGACCGGCGCCCTGGTCCGCCGCTGGCCGGAGTTGGAGGTCTACGTACACGAGCGCGGCGCGCCGCACCTGGTCGACCCCTCGAAGCTGCTGGCCAGCGCCGAGCGCCTCTACGGCGACGCGATGGAGCGCCTCTGGGGTGAGATCGTGCCGGTCCCGGAGGCGAACGTGAAGCCGCTGGCCGGCGGCGAGACCGTGCTCGGCATGCGCGTCGCCTACACCCCCGGCCACGCCTCCCACCATGTCGGCTACCTGCATGAGGAGAGCGGCACCGCCTTCGTCGGCGACGTCGCCGGCGCCAGGATCCCGGGTCTCGAGCTGATCGTGCCCCCCACGCCACCGCCCGACATCGACATCGAGGCCTGGGAGGACTCAATCGGTGTCATCGAAGCCTGGCAACCCACCCGCCTCGCCCTGACCCACTTCGGCGCAATTGACGACCCCCTCCCCCACCTCGCCCTGCTCAAGGATCGCCTGCGCGAGGAGGCGCAGCTCGCCCGCGACCTCTCCGAGGCCGACTACGAGACCCGCCACCGCGAGCGCGTCGCCGAGGCCTCGGCAAGCGACGGGACCGCCAAGGAGATGATCCAGTGCGTCCCGCCCCAATACCAATGGCGCGGCCTCGACCGCTACTGGCGCAAGCGCGAGGAGCGCGAAGCGGCCTGAGTCACGCCGGTTCGGCCGCTGCCTTGTTCAGCGCGTCGGCAGCATCGGCGACCGTCGCGTCGATCTCGTCCAGCAGCGGTCTGTCCTGCCAGTACCCCGGCAGCTGCGCCCGGGCGCCGGCTCGGGCCGACACGACCCGCTCGGCGAGGTCGGCCGCGTGGGAGCGAACCAGGCGGGCGGAAACCTCGAGGTCGCCGGCCATCTGATCGAGATGTCGCCCCCGGACGTACCGCGGTCGGTACTCGCCGCCGTACTTCATCGCCATCTTGCGCCCGTAGCCACCGCCGTAGACGCTGGCCGAGAGCAGGTCATAGAGCGGCGCGAGTCGCGGCGCGTCGCTGCCATCGAGCAGCAGCGAGTAGTTCTTCGAGTGGGCGTCCGAATTGCGGATTAGCAGATTGAAGAGCAGGGCGTCGAGGAAGGCGAGGAGATCGCGCCCCGGTACGACGGCGTGGGCGCGCAGCAGAGCCGCGCACTCGGCGGCGCCGGGGCCGGTTTCCCCCTCGTACTTCTGCTCCGGCATGAAGCCGAGCGCCTGACAGAAGTCCTCCTGATGGATGCGCCGAACCTCTGCCTCGTTGTCACACCGCTCACGGTCATAGCGCTCGACCAGAAGGCCTTCCTGGCCGTCGGCCTCGATCGGCTTTGCGTGGGCGGCGTCGAGGCCCGACTCGCGTGCGAGCGCCAGGCAGTAGGCCTCGTTGACGACGAGCTCGGGCAAGCCGAGGTCTGGCTTCTTGACGATGTGGCTGCTCGGCGGCCTGCCTCGCGTGATCCCCAGCCGGGCGTTATCGGCCAGAAGCGGGAGCTTGTTCTGGGCGCCGGCCAGCGACAGCCTCAGGACCTCCTCCTCCCCGTCGGAGCCGATCAACAGGGGTCGCATCGGCAGGTCCTTCAGCAGTTGAGAGAGCTCCGTTTCGTCGAGCCAGTGGGGCGGCGGCGAGCGATCGAACGGGGGCTCAGTCTCCTGCGGCACGAGCGAAACGGCGCCGGCGCACTCGCCGCCGATCTCCTCGAGGACCGAAAACGGATTGCCGGCCGAGACGCCAAGCGCGCGCGCGACTGCCTTCAGGAACTGACCCTCCGGAATCAGACCGGCGAAGAACGGCCGGCATTCGCGATCGGAGAACGGCTCCTCCCTCAGCGGCAGGCAAAGCGAAAGCGGCTCTCCCTCGGCGACCCAGGCGGGCACGTAGGCGAACTCCAGCTGCGCCCCGTCGAGGCGCTCCAGCCGGCCTACGCGACTCCGGTGCAGATAGACATCGAGCGCGGTCATCGGGGCTTCGCAACGAGATCGATTCCGAGCGCGGCGAGGATCCGCAGCACCCCATCAAGCTGTGCGGTCCGCTTTCCACGCTCCAGTTCACCCACCAGGCGCGGCGTGACCAGAGCTACGGCAGCGAGATCCTCCTGAGTCAGCTTCTGCCCAGTGCGGCGGCTGCGCACCAGCGCACCTAGCTCCTCCGGCGTTTTGACCTGAATCTCCATCATCCCGTTCGGGATGATATTAGGCCAGCTGGACATTGCTAGGGGCACATCTTCCCGTTCGGGAGGAATCTTGCGCGTTTCAGCCGATTTCAGCCCGAATATTCCCGTTCGGGAAAATCAGCCGCTCAGGAGAGGTGCTCGCGCATGCGCTCGACGGCCTCGGTTATGCGCTCGTCGGGCGTCGTCAGGGAGATGCGGAAGAAGCCCTCGCCGCTCGGCCCGTACATCGAGCCCGGCGAGACGACGACCGCGGCCTCTTCGAGCACCAACTCGGCGAAGGAGGTCGAGCTGTGGCCCTTCGGCACCGGCGCCCAGACGTAGATCGTGCCCTTCGGCGGCGTGACCTCGACGCCGATCTCGTCGAGCGCCGAGACGACCAGGTCGCGGCGCCGCGCGTAGGTCTCGTTCATCCGCTCGAGCGGCCCGCTCGGCCCCTCCAGCGCGGCGACGCCCGCCAGCTGCACGGCCTCGAACATGCCCGAGTCGATGTTGGTCTTCAGCCGCCAGTAGGTCTGCACGGCGTCGGCGTTGCCGAGGATCGCCGCGCAGCGCCAGCCGGTCATGTTGCTGCCCTTGGAGAGCGAGAAGACCTCGACCCCGACCTCCTTGGCGCCGGGGGTGGCGAGGAAGCTCGGGGCGACGTAGCCGTCGTAGGTCGTCTCCGAGTAGGCGTTGTCGTGGACGACGAGGATCTCGTGCTCGCGGGCGAAGGAGACGACCAGGTCGAAGAACCCCTCCGGCACGACCGCGCCGGTCGGGTTGTTGGGATAGCTGATGAACATCAGCCGCGCCTTCGCCGCGACGTCGGCCGGCACCGCGGTGAGGTCCGGGGCGAAGCCCAGCTCGGGCACCAGCGGCAGCAGCTCCGGCGTCGCCCCGGCGAGGATCGGGCCGCCGGTGTAGACGGGGTAGCCGGGATCGGACGCGAGCGCGACGCCGCCCGGGTCGAGGAAGGCGAAGCAGAGGTTGTAGATGCACTCCTTGGCGCCGAGCGCCGGGATCACCTCGTTCTCGGGATCGATCTCGACCCCGAAGCGGCGCTCGTAGAAGCCGGCGAAGCCCTCGCGGAACTCCGCCCGGCCGCGGTTGCTCGGGTACTGGTGCGTGCCGGGATCGGCGACCGCCGCCTGCATCGCGTTGACGATGTGCGAGTAGGTCGGCTCGTCCGGATCGCCGATGCCGAGGCTGATCACGTCGATGCCGGCGGCGCGCTTGTCGGCGATCCGCCGCTCGAGCTCCTGGAACATGTACGGAGGCATCGCCTCCAGGCGCTTTGACGGGTCTGCGATTCCCACGGGCGCGAGAATCTATTAGGTGAGCTCGGACAGTGCCGCGACGAGCTCCGGCGAGAGCTCGCCGGCGCAGATCGGCTCGGCCCAGCCGGTGAGGCGGACGCCGAGGTCCCCGGAGACCTCGACCTCGAGCTCGCCGCCGTCGAGCTCGACCGTGAGCGGGCTCTGCGCGCCGCGCAGCACGGCGGTCACCGCGGCGCCGCTGGCGCCGGTCCCGGAGGAGAGCGTCTCCCCCACGCCACGCTCGAAGATCCGCGCCCGCACACGACTGCCGTCGATGCGCAGGAAGGAGACGTTGGTGCGGTTGGGGAAGGCCCGGTGGCCTTCGATCTCCGGCCCGATCGCCGCCAGGTCGAGCTGCTCGAGCTGCTCGCCGACGACGATCGCGCACTGCGGGTTGCCGATCGAGACATGCTGGAACTCCCACTCGCGGCCCGCCGCGCTGAGGGTGCCGCGGCCGTCCGGCTCACCCTCGGGAAAGTCCTTCGACACGGTCGCCGCCCTGCCCATGTCGACCGAGCAGGTGCGCTCCGAGGTGATCGTCGGCGTGATCGGCCCGGCGACGGTGGAGATCGAGAAGACGTCCTCGCCGGTCCAGCCGTGGCGCCGCAGGTAGAGGATCGCCTCGCGCGCCCCGTTGCCGGAGAGCTCGGCCTCGGAGCCGTCAGGGTTGAAGATCCGCAGCTCGGCGACGAACTCGGGGTCCTCGCTGCGCGAGAGCAGCAACACCCCGTCGGAGCCGACCCCGAAGTGCGGGTCGCAGATCCGCCGCGCCCGGGCGGGCGTCAGCTCCCAGGGCAGCGCGTCGGCCTCGACGATCGCGTAGTCGTTGCCCAGCGCCGTCCACTTCTCGAATCTCACGAGCCCAGCCTAGCCATGATCTCGGCAGCGACTCCCGCATCGCCGAGCTCGCTGCGGTCGATCGTCGTCAGGTTGGGGATCTTGCGCATCCAGGTGAGCTGGCGGCGGGCGTAGTTGCGCGAGCGCTTCTTCATCCGCTCGACGTCGCCGCCGAGCAGCTCGTCGAAGCCGAGCGCCTTGCGCGCGGTGCGCGACGGGCCGAGCTCTTCCGCCCGGCGGACCTCCTGCTCCGCCCCGCCGGCGACGATCGCCTCGGTGCGCGCGTCGATCCGCTCGTAGAGCTTCGCCCGTTCCATGTCGAGGCCGAAGATCCGCGTCGGCAGCCGCGTCTGCGGCGACCAGAGCTCCGAGTCCTCGCTTTCCGGCGGCGCCTTGACGAGGGAGAGCTCGGCTATGGCTGCGCGCAGGTAGAGCCCGGTCCCGCCGACCACGATCGGCGTCCGCCCCGCCGCCAGCGCCCGATCGATCTCGTCGTGGGCCAGGCGCATGTAGTCGCCGACGGAGAATGGTTGAGTGACCGGCACGAACTCCACCAGACGATGCTCCAGCTTCTCCCTCTCCTCGGCCGAGGCGACCCCCGTGAGGACACTCAAGCCCTCATAGACCTGAAGCGCATCGCAGGAAATGGCGACCGGGTTCCCGCCGCGCTCCCGAAGCTTCTCAGCGAGAGCCAAGGCGACCCCGGTCTTCCCCACCCCGGTAGGCCCAAAAATCGCCAGGACGGTCAAACGGGGATCGGCTTCGCCGATACCCCGCTGAGGGTGGTTGAGGTGGCCCCGTCAATCTCAACCCTGACAAGCTCGCCGGGCTCGGCCGCCCCGTCGAAGTTGACCGTCTTGTTGTGCCTGGTCCGGCCGCGCAGCCGCGTCTCGTCGGTGCGGCTCGGGCCTTCGACCAGAACCTCCATCTCGCGCCCGACGAAGCGCTGCGCGCGCTCGGTCGCCCGCCGCTGCACCAGCTCGACCAGCCGTTCCATCCGCTCGCGCTTCACCGGGTGCGGCACCTGGTCGCCGAGCGTCGCCGCCTCGGTCTCGCGGCGCGGCGAGAAGATGAAGGTAAAGGCGCTGTCGTAGCCGACCTCCTCGACCACCTCGAGCGTCTGCTCGAAGTCGGCCTCGGTCTCGCCCGGGAAGCCGACGATGATGTCGGTGGTGATCGCGCAGTCCGGCACGTGCTCGCGGATCAGCGCGACGCGGTCCATGTAGCGCTGCCGGTCATAGGTGCGCCGCATCCGCTTGAGCACGGCGCTGGAGCCCGACTGCAGCGGCAGGTGGATGTGCTCACAGAGCGCCGGCAGCTCGGCGTGGGCGCGGATCACATCCTCCTTCATGTCCTTCGGGTGCGGACTGGTGTAGCGGATGCGCTCGATTCCCTCGACCGCGTCGACCCTCGCCAGCAGCTCGGCGAAGCCGATCCGCGAGTCGCGCGGCAGGTCGCGGCCGTAGCTGTTCACGTTCTGGCCGAGCAGGGTCAGCTCGAGCACCCCGTCCGCCGCCAACGCCTCCGCCTCGACGACCAGCTCGGCCGGGTCGCGGCTCTGCTCGCGGCCACGGGTCGAGGGCACGATGCAGTACGAGCACTTGCAGTTGCAGCCCTGCGAGATCTGCAGCCAGCCCTGGAACTCGCGCTCGCGCCGTGCCGGCAGGTGGCCGGAGAAGTCCTCGAACTCGAAGTAGCCCTGGGCGCTGAGCGAGTCCGAGTTGAGGAACTCGGCGAGGCGGTGGATCTGCCCCGGCCCGAAGGCGACGTCGACGAAGGGGAAGCGCTCGAAGACCTCGTCCTTGACCGACTGCGCCCAGCAGCCGCCGACGCCGACCACCCGCTGCGGGTCCTCGGACTTGAGCCGCTTCGCCTCGCCCAGGTGGGCGACGAAGCGGTTGTCCGCCGACTCGCGGATCGAGCAGGTGTTGAAGAGGATCACATCGGCCTGCTCGCGGCTCGCCGCCGCCTCGTAGCCGAGCGACTCGAGCATCCCCTGCATGCGCTCGGAGTCGTGCACGTTCATCTGACAGCCGAACGTGGTGACATGGTAGCTGGGCATGGCCCAGACTCTAACCCAGCCCTACGGGACTACTGCTGCTCTGCGCTTTCGGATTCCTGGGTCGCCTCGGGCAGGCCGCGCTCCTGCTCCTTCTTCACTTCCTCGTCCTTGGAGTGCAGCACCGCGAAGCTGGTCGCGGTGCCGACCAGGACGATGAACCAGAGGGCGACCAGCGGGCCGAAGCGGCCGGGGAACTTCTCGAAGCGCAGGCCGATGAAGGCGACGACGACCGCGGAGACGGCCAGCAGCGGCCCGACGATGTAGAAGAACGTTTCGTTGTCCATGCGGGCGGCATCCTATCCATCGCGGCCGACCCGTTGAAGCTCTCCTAATGCGCGTAGTCGGTGGCCCGGCTCTCGCGGATCACGGTGATCTTGATCCGCCCGGGGTAGCTGACCTCGCGCTCGACCGCGCCGGCGATCTCGTGCGCGAGCAGCGCCGCGTGCTCGTCGTCGATCTCGCCGGGGTCGACCATCACCCGCATCTCACGCCCGGCCTGCATCGCGTAGACCTTCTCCACGCCCTCGTGGCGCGCCGCCAGCGCCTCGAGTTCGCGCAGGCGGGTCACGTAGCCCTCGAGCGTGTCGCCGCGGGCGCCCGGCCGGGCGCCGGAGAGCGCGTCGGCGGCCTGCACGATCACCGCTTCGACCGTTGACGGCTCGACCTCGTCGTGATGGGCCTCGATCGCGTGTACGACCGCCTCGCTCTCGCCGTAGCGGCGGGCGAGGCCGGCGCCGATCTGCGCGTGCGTGCCTTCGGTCTCCTGGTCGACCGCCTTGCCGATGTCGTGCAGCAGCGCCGCCCGCCGGGCGATGTCGGCGGCTGCGCCGAGCTCGAGCGCGATCAGCGTCGCCAGCCGCGAGCACTCGACCAGGTGGCCGAGCGCGTTCTGGCCGTAGCTGGTGCGGAACTGCAGCCTTCCCAGCAGATCGATCAGCTGTGGATGCAGGCCGTTGACGTTGGCGTCGAGCACCGCTCGCTCGCCCTCTTCGACGATCCGCTCCTCGACTTCCCCGCTCGCCTGCTCGTAGGCCTCCTCGCAGCGCGCCGGGTGGATCCTCCCATCGGCGATCAGCCGCTCCAGCGTCAGCCGCGCGACCTCGCGCCGCATGCCGTCGAAACTCGAGAGGCGAATCGCCGAGGGGGTGTCGTCGACGATGATGTCCACCCCGGTCAGCCGCTCGAGCGCCTGGATGTTGCGTCCCTCGCGGCCGATGATCCGGCCCTTCATCCGCTCGTTCGGCAAGCGCAGGAGCTGCGTCGTCGTCTGCAGCGCATGGTCAGCCGCGAGCCGTTGCGTCGCCGCCGCGAGGATCTCGCGGGCGCGACCCTCGGCCTCCTGCTTGGCCTCCTCCTCGATCCGGCGCAACGCGAGGCCCGCCTGGCGCCGCGCGTCGACTTCGACTTCCTCGATCAGCGCCTGCCGCGCCTCCTCAGCGCTCAGCGAGGCGACTCGTTCGAGCTCGAAGCGCCTCAGCTCGGCGAGCTGAGCGTCCAGCGCCTCCAGCCGGTCCAGAGCCCGTTCAGCCTCCGAGCCGTTGCCGCGTGACGACATCCACGACGGCATCTTCATCTAGCCCAGAGACTACTCCTATAGACGCATTTGTCTAATCGACTATGCGGCCTGAGCCTCGGCAACCGGTGGCTGCTCCTCGGCTTTCGCCTCGGGCGTGGCCCCCTCCCCGCCGATGCCGAGCGCGGCGCGGATCTTCTCCTCCAGCTCGCCGGCGATCTCCGAGTTCTCGGCGAGGAACTGTTTGGCGTTGTTGCGGCCCTGGCCGAGCCGGGTCTTGCCGTAGGAGAAGAACGAGCCCGATTTCTGCACCAGGTCGTGCTCGATGCCGAAGTCGAGCAGCCCGCCCTCGCGCGAGATCCCGACCCCGTACTCGATGTCGAATTCCGCCTGGCGGAAGGGCGAGGCGACCTTGTTCTTGACGACTTTCACCCGCACTCGGTTGCCGACCGCCTCGGTGCCTTCCTTGAGCGTCTCGATGCGGCGGATGTCGAGTCGCTGCGAGGAGTAGAACTTGAGCGCCCGGCCGCCCGGCTGGGTCTCCGGCGAGCCGAACTGGACGCCGACCTTTTCGCGGATCTGGTTGGTGAACAGGCAGACGGTGTTGGTCCGGTTGAGGTTGCCGGCGAGTTTGCGCATCGCCTGCGACATCAGCCGCGCCTGCAGGCCGACGGTGGTGTCGCCGATCTGCCCGTCGAGCTCGGCTTTCGGCGTCAGCGCGGCGACCGAGTCGATCGCGACCACATCGATCGCCGCGGAGGCGATCAGGCGGTCGGCGATCTGCAGCGCCTGCTCGCCGTAGTCGGGCTGGGAGACGAGCAGCTCGTCGGTGTCGACGCCGATCTTGCGGGCGTAGGAGGGGTCGATCGCGTGCTCGGTGTCGATGAAGGCGCAGATCCCGCCGCGGCTCTGGGCTTCGGCGATGATGTGGTAGATCAGCGTCGTCTTTCCCGAGGACTCCGGGCCGAAGATCTCGACGATCCGCCCCCGCGGCACGCCGCCGATGCCCAGCGCCAGGTCGAGCGCGAGCGCCCCGGTCGGGATCGCCGGGATCTTGATCGTCGCGTCGGCGCCGAGCCGCATCAGCGCGCCCTGGCCGAAGTCGCGCTCGATCTGGTTGACGGCAGCTTCCAGCGCCGCGTCCTTTGCTTTGGCCTCCTTCGAGGCGTCCTTCAGAGCCGCTTTCTTGTCTGCCATCTCATCCGCCTTCCTGCAATTTGGAGCAGCAACGGTAGTTACGGCGGCGGACGCTAAGGCGCGGCGACGCGCGTGTGGCGCGTCAGATGCAAGAAGTGCGCGCAGGCTCTGTCACAGAGGCGTGTCAGCGCCGCCGAGCAGTGATCGCAGCAGGTGCATCGCGACCAGGGCGGAGCGCTCGCGGATGTCCTCGCGGCTGCCGGGGATGACCGGGTCGCGGGCGATGCTCGCGCCGTCGCCGAGCCTGGCGTCGAAGCAGACGTAGCCGACCGGCTTCTCCTCCGTGCCGCCGTCCGGCCCGGCGATGCCGGTGATCGAGACCGCGATGTCGGCCTCGAAGCGCTCCAGCGCCCCCCTCGACATCGCCTCGGCGACCTCGCCGGAGACCGCGCCGTGCGCCTCGATCAGCCCCGGGTCGACGCCGAGCAGCTCGGCCTTCGCCTCATTCGAGTAGGCGACGACGCCGCCCGCGAAGTAGTCCGAGGCGCCGGGCAGGTCGGTGATCCGGGCCGCCAGCAGTCCGCCGGAGCACGACTCGGCGACCGCCAGCCGCCGCCCCCCCAGCAGGCGCGCGAGCTGCGCGTCGATCGTCTCGCCGTCGAGGCTGAAGGTGTGGCGGCGGTGGCGGTCGAGCAGCCCCGCGCGCACCGCCTCGGCGACCGGCGCCGCCTCGGCCCGGTAGCGGACGTCGATCTCGATCTCGCCGCGTCGCAGGCAGGTGGTGATCTCGACCGCGCCCAGGTCCACCCCAGCCGCTTCGATCTCGCGCAGGCTCTTGGCGATCTCCGACTCGGGGATGCCGAACATGCGCACGGTGTCGGCGAGCAGCGGCGTCGCCCGGGCGAGGATCGCCTGCGCGGGCGGCGACTCGATCGCCCGCGGCCACATCGGCTGCAGCTCGCGCGGCGGCCCCGGGAGAACGATTACCGCTCGCTCGTCGACCGGCACCACGAGCCCGGGCGCCGTGCCGACCGGGTCGAGCGCCAGGGCGCCCTCCGGCACCATCGCCTGCTTGCGGTTCGCCTCCCGCACGGCCTCCTCGTCGAAGGAGAAGCGCCGCGCGAAGCCGCGCAGGATCGCCGCGATCTTCTCCTCCATCTGCTCGTCGAGGACGAGCTCGCGGCCGGCGAAGCGCCCGACGACCTCCGCCGTCAGGTCGTCGGCGGTCGGCCCGAGCCCGCCCGAGGTGACGATCAGGTCCATGCCCTCGGCGGCGAGGAAGCGCAGCGCGGCTTCGAGGTCGTCCGGCCGGTCGGCGACGACGAGGATGTGGGCGACCTCGACCCCGAGCTCGGCCAGCCGCTCGGAGATCCACGGCCCGTTGCGATCGGCGATCCGCCCGGTGATCACCTCGGTGCCCGTGACAACGATCCCCGCCCGGATGGCTCCCGCCGCCCCGGTCATTCGCAGGAGGGCCTTTCGCCTTCTTCCAACGCCACCAGATTGCCCTTGCCGTCGACCGCGTAGCCGACCGGGCTCGAGCTTTCTTCGATCTGCTCCGGCCTGCCGTCGACGTAGACGTCCACCGAGCCGTTGCCGAACGCCATTTCGAAGCCACTGGAGCGGTACGGCCCCGCTTCTTCGCCTTCGCCGAGGATCTGCCCGTCGACCAGCGGCTTTTCGGTTGCGTCGAGCAGGCAGACCCAGACTTCGCCGCGCGCGGCGAGCCGCACCGCGACGCCCGGCTTGGCCGCGCTCGCCTGCTTGTGCTGCTGCTTTTGCTTCGACTTCGCCTGCGCCGAGGGCTTGGGACTGGACGAGCCGCCTTCGCCGCCGCCCCCGGCGAGCGCGATGCCGACCACGGCGGCGACCAGGACCAGGCAGACGATGGCGATCAGCAGCCGCCCCGAGATCCGCGAGCCGCCGTTGCGGGCCCCGGTCGGCACCGGCTCGACCCGTTTCGGCACCCGCTCGCCCAGCGGCTCGACGTCGCGGCGGTAGTCGTCGGCGAGACGGTCGCCGTCCAGGCCCAGATGGGCCGCGTAGGTGCGGATGAAGCCGCGCGTGTAGGCGCCTCCCGGCAGCGCGTCCCACTCCTCGTTCTCGAGCGCCTGCAGGTAGCGGACGCGGATCTTGATCGCCGCTTCGACCTCGGAGAGGTCGAGCTTGCGCCGGTTGCGCGCCTCGCGCAGGGTTTCGCCGATGCCGGTAGCCACGGCCACATTGTGTCCATTACGCCCGCTCGGCGCGAAAAAGCCCATCCGACCTACATCGGACCCCTATTTGGGGCTCGATGCAGGTCGCGTGCGTCGCGGTCAGTCGACTGGGTCGGATTCGACCGCGACGGGCTCGGGGTTGGCATCCCCACCGCCGAGGACACGCTGCAGGTCCGCCTCCGTGATCAACACCTGGCGCGGCTTCGAGCCCTCGTAGCCCGAGATCACGCCGCGCCGCTCGAGCATGTCGATCAACCGGCCGGCCCGCGTGTAGCCGACTCGCAGGCGCCGCTGGATCATCGAGACCGAGGCGGTTTCGGTCTGCACCACGGTGCGGATCGCCTCGTCGAGCAGGTCGTCGCTGTCGGGGTCGAAGTCGTCCTCGGTTTCGACGCCCTTCCCCTCGTGTACCTCGAGCAGCTCGGCCTCGAACTCCGGTTCGCCCTGCTTCGCCCAGTGGGAGGTGACCCGGGCGATCTCCTCCTCGGTGACGAAGGCGCCCTGCACGCGCGCCATCTTCGAGGTGCCGGCGCCGCGGAAGAGCATGTCGCCCTGGCCGAGCAGCGCCTCCGCCCCGCCCTGGTCGAGGATCACCCGCGAATCGGTCTGCGAGGAGACCGCGAAGGCGATCCGGGCCGGGATGTTGACCTTGATCGTGCCGGTGATGATGTCGGTCGAGGGGCGCTGGGTCGCCAGCACCAGGTGGATTCCGGTCGCGCGAGACTTCTGCGCCAGACGGATGATCGAGTCCTCGACCTCGGCCGGCGAGACCATCATCAGGTCCGCGAGCTCGTCGATCACGCAGAGGATGTGCGGCAGCGGCGGCTCGCCGGCCTTGGCGCGGGCGCGGTTGAGCTCGGCGAGGTTGCGGCAGCGCGCCTCGCCCATGATCCCGTAGCGGCTCTCCATCTCGCCGATCAGGTTGGCGAGCACGTTGGCCGCCAGGCGCGGCGAGGTGACGACCGGCGTCAGCAGGTGCGGCACGTGCTCGTAGTGGTTGAGCTCGACCTGCTTGGGGTCGACGAGGACGAGCCGCACGTCGTTGGGCGAGGCGTGCATCAGGATCGAGGTGAGGATCGCGTTGACGCAGCCCGACTTGCCCGAGCCGGTGGTGCCGGCGACGAGCACGTGCGGCATCTTCGCCAGGTCGACCGAGACCGAGTTGCCGTCGATGCCCTTGCCGAGCCAGGCGACAAGCGGCGAGGTCTTCTCGGGCCGGCCGGCGTAGATGTCGCCGAGGCGGACGAGGCGGCGGTGCGTGTTCGGCACCTCGACGCCGACCGCCTGCTTGCCGGGGATCGGCGCGAGGATGCGGATGTCGGTCGAGGCCAGCGCGTAGGCGAGGTCGTTGGAGAGCTCGGTGACTTTCTTCACCTTGGTGCCGGGAGCGAGCCGCAGCTCGAAGCGCGAGACATGCGGGCCGCTGACGATGCCGACGATCTTCGCCTCGACGCCGAAATGGCCGAGCGTCTCGACCAGCTTGCGGCCGATCGCTTCGTGATCGCGCGGGTCGGGGCCGCTGTCGCCCTTGCCCTTCTCCAGCACCTTTGCCGGCGGCGGCCGGTAGTCGATCTGCTCCGATTCGGTGACGCCCCGCTTGTTGCCCATCGGGGTCAGCCGGTGCTGCTCCACATCCTCGGGCGCGTCCGGCTCGGGCTCTGGCTCCGGCTCGAGCACTTCGGCGAGCTCCGCGAACTCGTGCGTGGCGGGCTCCGGCTCAGCCGGCTCCTCGGGCTCGGCGATCGCGACGGTGGGTTCGAAGTCGTCGTCGGTCTCCGGGTAGGTGCTCATCACATCGGTCGGGCCCGCCTTCGTCTCCAGGGCCTTTTGGGCGCGGCGGTCGTCGCGGTGCTGGATCGCCGTCTCGGCGAGGCCGCGGCTGCCGGCGAAGGTGTGGTGGACGCCGCGGCCGAGGCCGCGGAAGACGGTCGAGACCGAGGTGCCGGTGACCAGCATCGCGCCGACGGCGAGCATCAGCACGGTCGCGATCCGCGCGCCGACCCCGCCGAACAGGTACTCGAGCCCGGTTTCGAGCCCGTAGCCGACCTTGCCTCCGTCCCAGCCGAAGAAGAGGACGAAGCAGAGATAGACCCCGGCGGCGATCAGGAAGAGGCCGATCAGGTCGAGGTGGCGCTGCTGCAGGCCCTCCGGCAGGTGGGGACGCGGCAGCCGCGATTTCGCTTTCGCCTTGCCTTTGGGTTTGCGGCGCGCGGCCGAGCCGCGCTTCTTGCGCACGAACATTGAGACCCGCTTCGACGCCCGGCGGCGCTCCCCTGCCGCGGCTCAGCCGGCGCAGACCCAGGCGCTGCCGCCGGAGTCGGCCCAGATTTCGGCGGCGATCCTGTCCTGTTCGGCCTTGGGCGCGTCCTGGGGAGCGCCCTGGCCGCCGTAGAGCGCCCAGGTCGAGGGCAGGATCTGGTAGGCGCCGCCGGCGCCGCTGCCGGGGTTGACGGCGCCGTAGTTGCCGCCCGACTCGCAGATCACGATGTAGGTGGGGATCGTGTACGGGCCGCCGAGCCAGCGCCCGACGGTTTCTTCGGCCGCCGCGCGGCTCGCCGCTTCCGCGGCCTGGATCTCCTTCACCCACTGGCCGATCCGCGATTTGAGCTTCGAGAGCGCCGCCGAGCGTTCGGCGGAGAGCGAGTCGAGGCGCGCCGCGGTTGCCTCGGCGCGCGCCCGCACAGCGGCGATTTCCGAACGCGCCGCCGCCAGTTCTTCGTTGTAGGCGTCGACCCGGGCCTTCAGCGCCGCGACCAGGTCGAGCTCGTGGCGCACCCGGTTGCGCACCTGCTCGACCCTCGCCGCGAGCGCCGTGTCGGAGTCCTGGATGCGCTGTAGGTATTCGCTGCGCACGGCGAGCTCGTTGACGTCGCCCGATTCGAGCACGATGCTCGCCGTGCTCGGCGAGCCGGCCTCATAGATCGCGACGAGCCGGGCCGAGAGCGCGCGGCGGGCGCGACGCAGGTGCGCCCGCTCGGCCGCGAGATGGCCTTCGGCGCGCGCCACCTTCGCCGCCAGGCGGGCGGCTCGTTCGCGGCCGTGGGCGAGCAGCTCGCTGAGCTTGCGCTCCCGCGCCGCGGCGGCCTTCGCTTCGGCTTCCGTCGT
>DATFMX010000067.1:0-4629 GCA_035266685.1 Solirubrobacterales bacterium | reverse complement strand
AGCCCCCGGTCATAGCGCTGGCCCCGCCCCAGCGAGTGCAACGCCCCGGGCAGCACCTCGACTCCGGCTGAGCGGTTGCGCCCGCGAAGCTCCGCAGCGCTGCCACGGACGGGGGAGGGGACCGTCGGTACGACCCTGCCGTCGGGGCGGCGGAAGACGAGGCCGCCGTCGACCTTGCGCGATACCCCGAAGCCACCCTCATGCACGAACCGGTGGTGGCGCCCACAGAGCAAGATCAGGTTGTCGAGCTTGGTCTTACCGCCATGCGCCCAGTGAACGATGTGGTGGGCATCGACCCAGCTGCGGTTCTCACAACCCGGGAAGCGGCAGCGACCTTCGTCGCGCTCCCCCAGCGCTCTGCGGATCGCCGCCGGGACGACCCTGCTCTTGCGCCCGACGTCGAGCTCTCCCTTCGCTCCATGCAGGATCGGCAAAAGCGAGGCATCGCAGGCCAGGCGCCGTGCCGACTCCGCACAGATCGCCGGACCGTCCTCGATCGCGCAGCCCGCCTCTGCGCCATTGCCGGCGAGCGAGCGCTCGGCCACCTCCATCAGCGCGTCAGCTCTGTTGACCCTGGGCCCCGGTTCTGCGGAACCGCCTTGAGCGCAGACTTCATGGGCGACTTCGCGCTCATAGATCGCCTCCTTGCCCGCCTCGATCGCTTTCAGGAACAGGGCCCCGTCTTCGGGTGAGAGCCGCCCGCGGATCATCAGGCTGCCGTCTTCGTCCCATTCGCAGGAGAGGAAGCGATCACGGTGGGCGGCCTCGGCGCTCTCCAAGGAGACCGCCCGCCGGTAGCCGCGCACCAGGCGCTCCAGCTGGGAGGCGGTCGCCCATCGGGCCATCTCGAGCAGCTCTGACTCGATCTCAGGCGTGGCGATCCTGGTGATCGCCCGCACCTTGGAATAGCTCAGCTCACCGCGCCCGAAGCACTCCCTTACCGCCTGTAGGTCCTCAAGGGCTCTGGCGACCCGCACGTGTTCTCTGGCGGAGCGCGGGTCGATCGCACAGCGCCAGGCGACCCAGGCCCCGCAGGAGTGAAAGCCCCAGGCCTCATGAGCTCTTCGGCGGTCGAACTCGGCCACCAGCTCAAGCCAGCGACAGGTCGCAGCGGCGATGTGGGCAGCCAGCTCGCCGATCTCGCGCTCCAGCCACTCGGTGGGGGTGTCGGGCAGGATCGCCTCGACGGCTTCGGCGGGCTCCCTCGCTCTTGCTCCTCCCTCTACGAACATGTGTTCGATAGTACGCCTGTCTTCGGACAGACGAGAGGACCTCGAAAGCCGCAAATTGCGGGCGGCTCAAGGCGGTTCCGCGGGGCCGCGGGCGGGTCGAAGCTCAGCGGGGACGCGGGCTGGAACCCTTGCTCTATGTCGATGCATAGAGTGCTGCCTTCGTGAGCGAGACCCCCCGCATAGTGCTGTTGCCCGGCGACGGGATCGGGCCGGAGATCGTCGCGGCTGCGCGGCGGCTGCTCGAGGTGCTGGGGGAGTTCGAGTTCGAGGAGCGGCTGATGGGCGGCTGTTCGATCGACGAGCACGGGGTGGCGCTGACCGACGAGGTGCTCGATGCCTGCAGGGGCTCCGACGCGGTGCTGCTCGGCGCGGTCGGTGGGCCGAAATGGGACACGACCGACCCCGACGCGCCGCGGCCCGAGCAGGGGCTGCTCGGGCTGCGCAAGGGGATGGGCCTCTACGCGAACCTGCGGCCGGTGCGGCCCAGCCCGGCGCTGGTCGGCGCGAGCCCGCTGCGCGAGGAGCGGATCGCCGGCACCGACCTGCTGGTCGTCCGCGAGCTGACCGGCGGCATCTACTTCGGCGACAGCGGGCGCGAGGGCGACTCGGCCCACGACACCTGCGAGTACTCGGTCGGCGAGATCGAGCGGATCGCCCGCACCGGCTTCGCCGCCGCGCAGCGCCGCGCCGCCGGCAGCGGCCAGCAGCCGCGCGTCACCTCGGTCGACAAGGCCAACGTGCTCGAGACCTCGCGGCTCTGGCGCGAGGTAGTCAGCCGGGTCGGCGAGGAGTACCCGGACGTCGAGCTCGACCACCTGCTGGTCGACAACGCGGCGATGCAGCTCGTCTCGCGCCCCGCCGAGTTCGATGTGATCGTCACCGAGAACCTCTTCGGCGACATCCTCAGCGACGAGTCGGCGATGCTCACCGGCTCGCTCGGCATGCTGCCCTCGGCCAGCCTCGGCGAGGCCGGGGCGCCCGGCCTGTTCGAGCCCGTCCACGGCTCGGCCCCCGACATCGCCGGCCAGGGCGTCGCCAACCCGCTCGCCACCTTCCTCAGCACCGCGATGCTGCTGCGCCACGGGCTCGGCCGGGCGGCGGAGGCCGAGCGGATCGAGACCGCGGTCGACGCGGTGCTCGAGCGCGGCCTGCGCACTCCCGACCTGGCCGGCGACGGCGATTCACCCGTGGGCACGGATGAAATGACCGCCGCGGTGCTGGCATACTTGACGGACGATGGAGACCGCTGAGCTGATCTGGCAGAACGGCGAGTTCGTGCCCTGGGACGAGGCGACGACCCATGTCCTCAGCCACGGCCTGCACTACGGCACCGGCGTCTTCGAGGGGATCCGCTGCTATGAGACCGAGCGCGGCCCCGCCGTCTTCCGCCACCGCGAGCACCTGGCGCGGCTGGGGAAGTCGGCCGAGCTCTACTACTTCCAGCTCCCCTACAGCGCCGAGGAGCTGCGCGAGGCGACCAACGAGCTGGTCCGCCGCAACGGGCTCGGCTCCTGCTACATCCGGCCGCTCGCCTTCCGCGGCTACGGCAACCTCGGCCTCTACGCGACCGACGCGCCGATCGATGTGATCGTCGCCGCCTTCCCGTGGGGCGTCTACCTCGGCGAGGAGGGGACGCAGCACGGCATCCGCACCAAGGTCTCCTCCTGGCGGGCGATCTCCGGCGACAGCCTGATCCCGCACGCCAAGGCCACGGGCCAGTACCTCAACTCCGTACTGGCGAAGACCGAGGCGACCGCCGCCGGCTACGACGAGGCGATCCTGCTCGACACGCACGGGTGCGTCTCCGAGGGCTCCGGCGAGAACGTCTTCGTCGTCCGCGACGGCGTCATCTGCACGCCGCCGCACACCGCCGCGATCCTCGACGGGATCACCCGCAACTCGGTGGTGCAGATCGCCAAGGACCTCGGCTACGCGGTGGAGGAGCGCGACATCGCGCGGGCCGAGCTCTACCTCGCCGACGAGGTCTTCCTCACCGGCACGGCGGCCGAGCTGGTGCCGGTGCGCGAGGTCGACGACCACCCGCTCGGCGAGCCGGGCGAGATAACGCGCGTGATCCAGGCCAAGTTCCAGGACGCCCTGCACGGCCGCGCCGAGGAGTACCTGGAGTGGCTCGACTTCGTCGAGGCTCCGACCGGGCGAATCACGCCGGCCGGGTGAAGCTCTACGACACCACCTTGCGCGACGGCATGGGCGGCTCCGGCATGTCGCTCTCGGTCGGCGAGAAGCTGAAGGTCGTGCAGGCGCTGGACGAGCTCGGCGTGCAGTTCATCGAGGCCGGCTTCCCCAGCTCGAACCCGAAGGAAGCCGAGCTCTTCGCGCGGCTGGCCGAGATGCGGCTGCAGAACGCGACGATCGCCGCCTTCGGGATGACCCGGCGGCGCGGCGTCGCCGCCGCGGATGACGAGGCGTTGGCGACGCTGCTGGGCAGCTTCGCCCCGGTCGTCTGCCTGGTCGGCAAGAGCTGGGGGCTGCACCTGGAGAAGGTGATCAAGGTCTCCGCCGAGGAGAACCTGGCGATGATCGCCGACTCGATCGCGCTCTGCCGCGAGCGCGGCAAGCGACCCGTCTTCGACGCCGAGCACTTCTTCGACGGCTACCGCGACGACGACGCATACGCGCTCGAATGCGCCCGCGCCGCGGCCGAGGCGGGAGCCGAGAACGTCACCCTCTGCGACACCAACGGCGGCAGCCTGCCGGGGTTCGTCGGCGAAGCGACCGCGGCGGTGGTCGCGGCGCTCGGCGACGGGGTCGAGGTCGGCATCCACACCCACGACGACGCGGGCTGCGCGGTCGCCAACTCGCTCGCCGCGGTCGAAGCCGGCGCGCGCCTCGTGCAGGGCACCGTCAACGGCTACGGCGAGCGCTGCGGCAACGCCAACCTGGCGACGATCCTGCCGGCGCTGCAGCTGAAGATGGGCTTCGAGGCCGTCTCGGCGGAGCAGCTGGCGCGACTGACCCAGACGAGCCACTACCTCGACGAGCTCTGCAACATGAAGCCGAACCCCGACCAGCCCTACGTCGGCCGCAACGCCTTCGCCCACAAGGCGGGCATGCACGCCGCCGGGGTCGAGGCCGACGCGCGGACCTTCGAGCACCTCGACCCGGCCGAGGTCGGCAACGCGCGCGAGATCCTCGCCTCCGAGCTCTCGGGCAAGGCGACGATCCGCAGCCAGGCGGAGCAGGCCGGGCTCGAGCTGGACGAGGCGGCGGCGGTACACGCCGTCGAGGAGCTGAAGCAGCGCGAGCACCGCGGCTACCACTACGAGGCGGCGCCGGCCTCCTTCCAGCTGCTGCTGCGGCGCGAGGCGGGCAGCTACGAGCCGCTGTTCGAGCTGGAGAGCTTCAAGGTGCTGGTCGAGAAGCGCGCCGACGGGGC
>DATFMX010000066.1:0-28576 GCA_035266685.1 Solirubrobacterales bacterium | reverse complement strand
CAGGTTGTTCGAGCAGGCGCGATGGAGATTCGAGCGTGCGATCGAGATCGACCCGGAGTGTGTGCCCGCCTATCTCGGTGCGGGTGGCGCGCTGCTCGAACTGGAGCTTGCGGAGGAGGCGATCGGCCGTTTCAAGCAAGTGGCAGAGGTGCTCGACCAGAGCAGCGGCGCGGCGTTCGGAGGTTGGGGGAGGGCAAGTACGGAGCTAGACGACAACGAGGACGCCGTGCAACGGTTTCGCAAGGCGATCGACCTCGACAGCGGCGGTCCGGCGTCGATCAACCACCTGCTCGACCTGGGCGAGTCGCTGCTCGCGCTCCGGCGGTTCAGCGAGGCGATCGACGCCTACGAGGACGTGATCGCTCTGGAGCGCAGGTTCGTCGCCTCAACTTGGCAGCGCTGTCGCGCTCGCTACAACCGGGCGGTTGTGGCGCTCGAGCTGGACTCACCCCGCGAGGCGCTCGCGTACTGCTATGAGGGCCTTGGGGCCCTTCCCGACGCCGACCGCAAGCGTTCGCCGACGGCGGCAGCCCTTCACTTCGTCGCAGGCGCGGCGCGAGCGATGCTCCTGCACTACGGCGATGCGGTCGAGAGCTTTCACCAGGCGTCGGAGGCCTCTGAGCTCTTCGCCCTTCATGCGATGAACGCGACGGCGAGGATATATGCCGCCCAGGGCAAGTACGCCGACTGCTGGCGCGAGCTCGGCAGGGTCGACGAAGCTTATGTGCGGGTCAAAGAGGTCCACGGCCCGGAGTTGAACAACGACCAGGCCGAGGCCTACGGGCTGGCCCTGTTCTGGCTCGACAGATTGGACGAAGCGGAAGCCGCCTTCGAGGCGGCCCTCGGCCCGTACCGCCGGAGCGCCAGCGCCTGGGCGAGGCTGATGGGCCTGTACATAGAGCGCCGCGAACAGGCGGCGGTCGACGATGCCGGCAACTGGCAATGGGAGGCGTTCAACGCCTACCAGAAGGCAGTCTCGCTGCTGGAGGCGCAGTGCGAAGACCGACGCTCCGCGGAGCCTCTGTCCGGGCTCGGGATGCTGCATCTGCTCATGGATGACCTCGACAAGGCGGAGGACGCGTTGAAGGAGGCCGCGGCGCTCGACTCCGGAGCCCCCGAGCCGCCTGCCGGGCTCGGCGTCGTCCACATGAAGCGGGGACAGCACAGCAAGGCGATCAGGCAGCTCAAGCTGGCGCTGAAGCGCGATCCCGGGAATCTCACCTTGCAGTGCCATCTCGCCAACGCGTATTTCCGTCTCGGTCGCCATGAAATGGCGCTCGACGTCTACGACGGCGTCCTGCGCAGGGCCCCGAACAACGTCGGCGCTCGCATCGGTGCCGGGGAGATCTTCGTCGAGCAGGCCCAGGCGACCTCGGACGACCTGCTTTACGAGGACGCCGAGAGTCATTTCACGTGTGCGGTCACTCTCGCGCAGTCGGTTCTGGAGGGGTCTCCGGATCGAGCGGGCTCGACCGGGCTGTGGTTGCGCCAGTGGGTCGATCTCTATTACGCCCGCGGATACGCCAGGGTGAAGATGTACGAGGTGCTGATGGACGGTCGCATCGGACACCCTCCTCGCGCGGCCCGCCGCTTGCTCGAGCGCGCTCGCGACGACTTCGAGGCCGCGGCGGCCAAAGGCGTGAGCGCACACCGCTCGGAACGAGCGGCGGAACGCGTCAAGGCGCGGCTCAAGCTGTTCTCGCCCGCGACGCTCGAGGAGTCTTGGGCGCCGCTGGTTGTCGTCGGCGTCGCCTTCGTGATGCTCGTCTTGGTGCAGGTCTCGTTCCTGACCGCGGGAGGCTTTGGCGGCGAGACGAGCCTGTTGAGCTACTCGACCTTGACCCTTGCGCTCCTGGCACTGATTGTCGCCGGCTTTTACCTTCCGCAGATACTCAGGTTGAAGCTCGGCGGCATCGAGCTCGAGAAGGTCACGCGTGACGTTGCATCCGACGAAGCGCTGCTCGTCAGTCGCCACCCGTTTCAGGCGAGCCTTCACGGGGTGTTCGAACCGGATATCCCCCACAGCCGGCAGATCGAGCGCGAAGCGGGGCCGGTTCCGCTGTGAGCGGTTGCCCGGCCCCCGTCGGGAGGGTGTCGCCGCTCAGACCGCGCCCCTGCCGGAGAGCACGACCCTGACCGTGCGGGCGAGGATCTTGATGTTGAGCCAGAGGGAGCGGCGGTCGACGTACTCGAGGTCGAGCTCGACCATCTCCCGGTAGTTGAGCTCGTTGCGTCCGCTCACCTGCCAGAGGCCGGTGAGGCCGGGTCGGACCGAGAGGCGGCGCAGCCAGTGCGGCGGGTAGAAGTCGACCTCGTAGGGGATCGGCGGCCGCGGGCCGACCAGGGTCATCTCGCCGCGGACCACGTTCCACAGCTGCGGCAGCTCGTCGAGGCTGAAGCGGCGCAGGAAGGCGCCTACGCGGGTCACCCGGGCGTCGTTCTCGAGCTTCTGCAGCCCCTCGTCCCGCTCCGGCTCCGCCCCGCCGCCGTTGATCACGTCGAGGACGTAGGAGCGGTGAGGGTCCGACGGGGTGTCGCAGCGCATCGTGCGGAACTTGAACACCGTGAACTCGCGCATCCCCCTGCCGCAGCGGCGCTGACGGAAGATCGGCGAGCCGCTCGAGTCGGTTCTGATCGCGGCGGAGAGGGCGGCGAACAGGGGGGCGAGGATGACGAGCAGCAGGCAGGACGCGAGCAGGTCGACGATGCGGATCGCCAACTCCGTCGCCCGGTTGCCGGGCGTCTGCACGGACTGCGCTGCAAGCGTTTCCGTTTGCGGCGCGGGGGCTTGCCTGTCGGCGGACGCGGACTCCATTTCGCTCAACCAGTCAACGTCCGACTGCGAGCCGGACTTGCGGTCTTCGCGTCCGCCGCGGGGTTGCCGGGCGCGGTCGCCGGCGGGCCCAGCGGCGGCCCCGAGCGGCCGAGGATCACCTTTAGGCCGGCCCACTCGGTACGCACCCGCTCGCGCTGCGCGGGGTTCGCGATCGACGCGACGCCGAACACCGCGATGCGGATCGCGTGTCCCAGGCCGAGCGCCGCGCGGATGCCGAGCGTCCGCGCTCGGCCGTAGTGCTTCTCGGCGAACAGCCTTCGCGAGTGGCTCAGCTGTGCCATCAGGTCCCCGTGCGAGCGTCCGCCGCAGTGGTGGGTGACGGCCATCTCCGGCAGGTGTACCACCGGCCAGCCCGCCTGCCAGAAGCGGTAGCACCAGTCGATCTCCTCGGAGTACAGGAAGAAGCGCTCGTCGAGGGGGCCGACGTCCCGCACCGCCTCGCGGCGGGCGATCAGGAAAGCGCCGACCAGCCAGTCGACCTCGTGCTCCCGCTCGTAGGGCCCTGGCCTGGTCTCGAGCTCCTGCAGTGTGCGCACCGCAGGCCAGTGGGCGGCGAAGAGCGCCTCGCCGAGGCTGCGCAGGGGGGAGGGAAAGCGGCGGATCGACGGCTGAAGGCGGCCGTCCGAATCGCGCTGGACGACGCTGGCCAGGCCGAGCTGTGGCCGCGCGTCCATTGCCGCGACGAGCTCGCCCAGCGTCATCGAGTGCATCTCGACGTCGGGATTGAGCAGCAGCACGTACCGTCCGCGTGCCTGCGCCAGGGCGACGTTGTTGGAGGCGGCGAAGCCGTGGTTGTCGCGGCGCAGGACGCGCACCTGGTCGAATTCGCGCTCGATCGCCTCGGGCGTGCCGTCCGAAGAGCCGGCGTCGACGACGAGCCACTCGACCGAAGCGCTTCCGCCGGCGCCGATCGCCGAGCGCAGCGTCCGCAGCGCCATCTCGCGGCCGTTGTGGGTGACCGTGATCGCCGAGATGTCGGGGCGCTCAGCCATCAGCCGGCGTGCCGGTAGAGCGCCGCGCCGATCAGTCGGCCGACGAAGGCGGGCGAGTGGCTGATCGTGGTCCCGAGCACGCGGTCGCGCAGGCCGGCTCCGGCTTCGGGCGGCCGCTCGGTCAGGTAGGTGTAGGCGAGCTCGGACTCCTCGGCCCCCCAGGCGCGCTTGAAGGCGCGCAGGCCGTCGTTGCCGATGTCGGTGCGGCCGAAGTCGAGCGTTTCGTAGCCCGCTTCGCAGGCCCAGCGGATCGTCTCGGCGAACAGCAGGTTGTTCGGTCGCTTGGCCAGCTTGCGAGCGTCCGAGGCGCCGTACTTGTAGGTGACCGTCCCGTTGAAGGTGAGGAAGACGGCGGCGGCGATCGGCTCGCCGGCGTCGAGGGCCAGCATGACGAAGCCGAGACCCTGCTCGAAGAGGCGCTCGAAGCGGCGGATGAAGCGCTTCGGCTGCGTCGGCACGCCGAGCCGGCGCCGCGTCTGCAGGTGCAAGGCGTAGAAGGCGTCGAGCGCCGCCCGGTCGGTGCGGCGCTCCACCTCCAGCCCTTCGCGCCGCGCCTTCTTGATGCCGCGTTTGATCTGCGACTTCGAGAAGCGCCGCTCGACCTCCGCCGCGTCGTCCGCCAGCGGCAGCAGGTGGCGGTAGAAGCTGGGCTGGACAAACGCCCCGGGAGCACTGGGCAGCGGGGCATGGACGGTCAGCTCGAGCCCGCTTCGCCCGGCCTGCTCAACGAGCGCCAGTCCGAGGTCTTCAAGAGCGGTGGGGTCGGCGTCGTGGGCCGTGACCGGCGCGCAGACGTCGGAGAAGGGGATCGAGACCAGGCGCCGCCCGGTCAGCCGGCTCTCCACCAGCGCCACCGGGATCCCCGCCTCGATGCCGGTGCCGTTGCCGATGCAGCAGGCCTCGAACTCATAGCCGTACTGAGCGCGCAGCAGCTCCAGCCACAGCGGGTGGTGGAAGACCCCCGCCGAGGGGCTGCGCTCGAGCAGTCGCCGCCAGGCGGGATCGGCGATCGGGTCGATCGTCGCGGCGGTCGCGGTCATGCCGCAACCGCCTCCGGCGCCGGCGCTGCGCGGTCGGTCGCCGAGCGCGCCCACAGCTCCAGCGTCAGCAGCGCCCAGAGACGGCGGCCATGATCCTCGCCGGCCAGGTGCCGGTCGAGCAGGGACTCGACCCCCTCGCGCCGCAGCCAGCCGCGCTCGGTGCTCTCCCGGTCGAGCAGGACCTCGCGCGCGAACGGCGCCAGCTCGCCGCGCAGCCAGCGGTCGACGGGCAGCTCGAAGCCGCGCTTCGGCCCGTCGAGCACGGCGTCGGGGAGCCAGCCGCGCAGGGCGCCGCGCAGGGCGATCTTGCGCTGGGCACCGCGCGCCTTCTGGTTCGGCGGCAGCGACGCGGCGAGCTCCATCAGCTCGTGGTCGAGCAGCGGTGAGCGGGCCTCGAGCGAGAAGGCCATCGTCGCGACGTCGATCTTGGTCAGCAGGTCGCCCGGCAGGTAGACGGTCGCGTCGACCTCGAGCAGCTGGTCGAGCAGCTCGTCGCCGCTCGCCTCGCGCCACGGTTCCAGCATGACCTCTGCGGACCCCGACGGCGCGACCTGGGCGGCGAACTGAGGGGTGTAGAGGCCGGCGCGCTCGCCCGCGCCGAAGACGCTCACCTGGTCGAGGTAGCGGTGCCGGCGCTCCCCGGCGAGGCGGCCGGCGAAGCGCTGCACGCGGCTGCGCAGCGCACGCGGGTCGGCGGGGGGGCGCAGCGCCGCTGCGGCCGACCCGATCCCCTCGCGCAGGGCGGCCGGCAGCGCTTCGAGCCGCGCCGCCAGCAGGTTCGAGCTGTAGCGCTGGTAGCCGGCGAAGCTCTCGTCGCCGCCGTCGCCGTTGAGCGCGACCGTGACGTGCTCGCGGGCGAGCTGGGAGAGGTAGAAGCAGGGCAGCGCCGAGTGGTCGCCGAACGGCTCGCCGTAGTGGCGGACCAGCTTCGGCAGCATCGCCACGGCGTCGGGCTCGACGACCAGCTCGTGGTGCTCGGTGGCGAAGCGCTCGGCCACCAGCCGCGCTCGCGGCAGCTCGTCGAAGCGCTCGTCGGCGAAGCCGATCGAGAAGGTCCTGACCGGCCGCGAGGACTGCTCGGCCATCGCCGCGACGACCGCCGAGGAGTCGATCCCGCCGGAGAGGAAGGCGCCGACGGGGACGTCGGCCACCATCCGCCGCGCGACGGCGGCGCGCAGCGAGGCGCGGATCTCCTCGTGCAGCTCGCGCTCGTCGGCGAAGCGGCGCTTGGCGGCGTAGTCGAGTCGCCAGTAGCGCTCGATCGTCGTCGCGCCGTCTTCGTACACGAGGCGGTGCGCGGGGGGCAGCTTCGCGACGTCGCGGAAGATGCTGCGCGGGGCCGGGACGTACCCGTAGGTGAGGTAGGCGTCGATCGACTGCGGGTCGACCTCGCGCGGGACCTCGGGATCCTGGAGCAGAGCCGGCAGCTCGGAGGCGAAGCTGAGCACGCCGCCGCGCAGGCTGTAGAAGAGCGGCTTCTTGCCGATCCGGTCGCGGGCGAGCAGCAGGCGCCGGCGGCGGCTGTCCCAGAGGGCGAAGGCGAACATCCCGTGCAGGCGCGTGAGGCACTCGACGCCGAGCTCCTCGTAGAGGTGGGCGATCACCTCGGTGTCGCTCTGCGTCGCCAGCCGGTGACCGCGGCCGGCGAGCTCGCGGCGCAGCTCGGCGTAGTTGTAGATCTCGCCGTTGAGCACGACCGTGACGGTGCCGTCCTCGTTGCCGACCGGCTGGTCGCCGGTGGCGAGGTCGATGATTCGCAGGCGCTGGATGCCGAGGCCGACGCCGCCGTCGAGGTGCAGGCCGCGCTGGTCGGGCCCGCGGTGCTCCTGGGCGGCGCACATCGCGGCGATCGTCTGCGCGGCGACCATGGCGCCGCCGGGGCGCGCCTGGCCGGCGATGCCGCACATCAGCCCGTCGCCGCGCGAGTCGCCAGCGGCAGTCGGGCACGGATGCGGCCGCGCAGCTCGCGCCGCACCGCGCGCCGGAACTCCTCGTCCTCGACCCGCGGAGTGCGCCGCAACGCGGCCTTCGCGTAGCCGTAGAGGAAGGCGAGGCCCGAGAGGCCCGCCGGCCTCGACGCCGCCACTTTCAGCGAACGCGCCGTCACCCAGTAGACGGGGAAGCGGGCGATGTAGGCGGAGGCGCCGTAGCGGGCGCGACCGCGCAGGGTGCCGTCGGCGCTCGCCCAGGGACGGTGGTGGATCGCCACCAGGTCCTCGAAGCTGCGCGTGCGGAAGCCGCGCATGCGCGCCGTCGTCTCGTCGATGATGTCCCAGCTGAGCCGCTCTTCGATCCCGCCGATCGCTTCCAGGCACTCGCGCGAGTAGCACTTGAGGGCGCCGTTGACATGGTGCTCGGTGGGAACCCGCTCGAGCCGCCACCTGTCGCGTACGAGCTCGCGCCGCAGGCCGCCCGCCATGCCGAGCCGCGGATCGGCGGCGAACTCGGCGAGGATTCGCTCGAAGTAGCCGGGCGGCAGCTCCATGTCGCCGTCGAGCTTGGCGACATGGGTGTAGTTGCGCAACCCGGTGCTCTGCAGGCCGAAGTTGAAGGTGCGCGGCGCCGCCGCGGACGCGAGCCGGTCGCGTGGGTCGCTCAGCGGCGGATGCTCGGGCGCACGCAGGACGGCGATGAAGGGGATCTCCTGCGCGAGGCGCATCGCCAGCGTTTGGGTGTCGTCGGTCGAGTGGTCGTCGACGATCAGCCATCGATCGGGCGGGCGGCTCTGGGCCGCCATCGCCCGCGCCACGCGCTCCAGGTGCTCGGCCTCGTTGCGGACCGGCGAGATGACTAGAAGGCGTCGATCCATCACCTTGATCAACGCATGCGGGCGCGCCCGACTTGCGCCCCCGCCGGGCGGCGAAAGCAGGCGCCCGCCTGGGCCGTTCACCTCGTATGACCGGCGCGCCGACGACGATCGAGCCCACCTCGGCGGAGAGCTTCGGCGACGAGCACGGCGCGGTCGAAAACAGGTGGCCGAAGCGGGCCCTGCTGGAGCTGGTGCCGGGCGCGTGGCGCCATCGCCTGCTCGGGGCGCTGCGCGGCGTCCGCTACCGCGGCGACGCGGTCGAGTGCCCCTGCTGCGGTTCCACCTCGGCGCGCTTCCTGCCCCATCGCGGGCGGCAGCTGGCGAAATGCCCGCGCTGCGGCTCGCTCGAGCGTCACCGCGCGCTCTGGCTCTTCCTGCAGCGCGAGACCGATCTCTTCGAGCGGCCCGGCGCGCTGCTGCACATCGCCCCTGAGTACGCGCTGCAACAGCGGCTCTCGCGGCTGCCCGGCCTGCGCTACGTGAGCGGCGACCTCGACTCGCCGCTCGCCGAGCGCGAGCTCGATGTGATGGACCTTCCCTTCGGGGAGGCGAGCTTCGACTTCCTGATCTGCAACCACGTGCTCGAGCACGTTGCCGACGACCGCCGCGCCCTGGCCGAGATCCACCGGGTGCTCGCACCGGGCGGCTGGGCGATTCTGATGTGCCCGGTCGACCGCCGTCGGGCGACGACGCTCGAAGACCCGACGGCGACGACGCCCGCCGAGCGTCATCGCCGCTTCGGCCAGGCTGACCACCTGCGCCTCTACGGGCGCGACTATCCGGAGCGCCTCGCCGCGGCCGGCTTCCGGGTGCGCGCCGAGCGCTACGTGGAGAGCTGCGACAACTCCTCCGTCGACCGCTTCGGCTTGCGCCGCGAGGGCGACGAGGCGTTCGGCGATGAGGACATATTCGTCTGCGTCAAGCCGGACTCCCCGGATCCCCGCGCCCAGCGCAGCGCCTCACGGCCGCGGCGGGCGGCCAGGAACGCCGCGGCGTAGGCGACCGTCACCAGCGCCCCGCCGGCGAGCAGCGTCGGCCACCAGGGGGCGCCCACGCGCAGCGCCGCGAGGGCGACGATCGCGGCGGTTGCGCCCGCCCCGAGGACGGGCCGCAGGGCGCGAAGCAGGTTGCCGAAATGGATTCCCGAACCGGCGAGCAGGCGGGCGTTGAGCGGGAGCACCAAGGCCGCCGCGATCGCTCCCTGGCCGATCGCGACTCCCTCGATCCCGCCGAGCCGGGCGGCGATCGGCAGGCCCACGGCGAGCGCCGCCAGCCAGCTGAGCTGGACCCGGATGAGGGCGCCGGCGCGCCCCACCGCGATCAGCAGGTCGTAGCAGAGCTCGAGCATTACGCGCAGGGCGCCGAGCAGCGCCAGCCACTGCAGGGCGATGACCGCCGGCAGCCACTTCTCCCCGTAGAGGATGCCGACCAGCGGCGTCGCGAAGGCGGCGATCAGAACGCCGCCGAGCACGGCGATCCCAGCGGCCAGCGTGAGGCTGCGAGCGAATGCCCGCTCCAGCTCGGGGCGGTCGCCGGCGAGGCGTGAGAAGGCCGGCAGCGATACCTGGCGAATCGAGATCGAGAGCAGGTTCCAGGGCCAGTTGGCGACGTTGAAGGCGAGCGCGTAGAAGCCGAGGGCGCCGACGCCGAGCACGCGGCTGACGACGATCGAGTCGACGTTGACGATCGCCAGCAGCAGCACGCTGGTCAACGCCGGCGGCAGGCCGACGCGGAAGAGCTCCAGCGCGGTCGCCCGGTCCCACCCCGGTCGCGGACGTTCGGGGACGGCCCAGAGGATGATCGCCGTCGCCACGCCGTTGGAGATCGCCAGCCCCGTGGCGAGTCCGAGGGCGCCGTGGTTGACGGCGAGCAGGATGCCGATCGGTGAGCCGACGAGGAAGCCGACGAGCTGGGCGATCGCCCGCTTGCGCTGCTGGAAGGCACGCATCAGCAGTGCGTTGGGGATCGTCGAGACGCCGTCGAGCAGGATGGCGAGGGAGAGCACGCGGATCGGCCCGGTCGCCTCCGGTGCATTGAGCAGCGAGGCGATCAGGGGAGCGCCGAAGAGCATCAGGGCGAACCAGACGGCGCTGCTCGCGAAGGAGGAGCTGACCGCGGTCGGGGCGATCCGATCGACGCCCAGCTTCCAGCGGATCACGGCGACGCTCAGCCCCGCCTCGTTCATGCTGAGCACGATCGTCATCACCAGCAGGGCGGCGGTATAGGCGCCGAACTCGTCCGGGGTGACGACCCGGGCGACGATCATTCCGGCGGCTACGTTGAGCAGGCGGGCGGTGCCGCTGTTGAACAGGCTCCATGCCATCCCGCGGCGCGCCCGCGCGCCGAGCTCCTCTCCAGCCGGCTCGGTCGCCCTGGAGTCAGCCATGCTCGGCATCGGCTCGCTGCCCGTTCGAGCCGGCGCTCAGTGAGAGGAGCTCGGCGAGCTGCGCGGCCCGCGCGCTCCAGCTGTGTCCCGCGGCGAACTCCCGGCGCTCGGCGACCAGGGACGGCTCGCGCGGCCGGCCGGCCGCGCGCATGACCGCGGCGGCGAAGTCCAGCGGGCTTTCCGCCAGCGAGACGAGCTCGGTGCGCAGCGAGCGCACGGCGGGCAGCGGCGTCGAGACCACCGGCCTGCCCGCGGCGAGGTACTCGAGCGTCTTCAGCGGGAAGCTGTTGCGATTGAACTGGGTATTCGCGTAGGGAACGAGGCCGACGTCGATCGCCTTCAGGTAGGGCAGCAGCTCCTCGAAGCGCTTCGGGCCGACGTGGGACACCCGGGGCCGCGCCAGCAGCGCCTCGAAGCGATCCGGTTCGAACGACGAGTCGCGCGGGCCGACCAGCAGCAGCGAGGCGCCGGCGGCGACGACGGCCTCGAGCAGGCCGAGGTCGGTGCGGCTGTTCAGGTGGCCGACGAAGCCGGCCACCGGTCCCGGCAGGCCGACGTCGGGAGGGTCCGGCACGTCGTCGACGGCGGCGTAGAAGTCGGCGTCGCAGCCGTTCGGCAGGTAGGCGGCGTCGACTCCCCGTTCGCGCAGCTCCTCGGCGACGCCCTCGCTGACCGAGACGACGAGGTCGGAGTCCTCGGTGAGGCGGCGATCGCCCGCGGCGAGGCGCTCGGCGGGGCGGCGCCAGAGCGACGCTGCGGCAACCGGGTCGTCGCGCCACCAGTAGGCGCGCACGCGCTCTTCGCAGGCGCCGTAGGCGTCGACGAACAGCCAGGTCGAGATCACCGCCTGCGCGCGCTCGGCGCCGGTCCGGCGCAGTGCCCGGCGCAGCTGGCGGCGAGCGATCCGGTTGGTCAGCGGCAGCATCGCCGGCGCCATCGGCTTCGGTGGGACGAGCGGCGTGTAGCGGGTCAGCCGCGGACCGATCCGCCGCAGCCGCGGCCGCTTCAGCGAGGGCGCGACCTCCGGCGCGTTGAGCCGGGTCAGATGCGAGATCGGCGGGTCGACGTAGAGCACCGGGGCGTACTCGGTCAGGTGTTCGGCCATGTGGCGGTCGGCGAGCTTCACCTCGTCCCAGTTGTTGGCCGCGCAGATGACGACCGGGTCGGCGGACCTCATGCCGCTGCTCCCGTCAGCCGCGCCGCTTCCGCGGCGCTGCGCGCCCGCTTGCGGCGTGGGTCGTGGTTGTCGAGCTCGAGTCGCAGGGCGCGCACGGCCGCGTTCGCGGCCTCTAGCCAGCGCCGTCGCGGGCGCTCCTCGAGGACCGTGCGGTAGATGCCGAGTTGCACGCTCGTCGCGCGGTCGAGCGAGAAGCGCGTGGCGACCGTCTCGCGGCTGTAGCGGGCGAGCTCCTCGCGGCGGCGCGGATCGCCGAGCAGGCCGCGCATCTGGGTCGCGAGACGCTCGGGGCTGGGACCGTCGTCGCCGACCCCCCAGAGCCCATAGCGGAGGAAGTAGTCGCGTCCCTCGCGGTCGAAGACGCGCGAGAAGCCACGCTCGCCCTGCACGATCGTCGGCTTGCCGATCGCCATCGCGCGCAGCGACGATCCGCCCATGCCGAGCACGAGGTCGGCCGCGGCGTAGGCCGGCCGCGGGTCGGCGAGCGCGCCGCAGAACCTGATCGCTTCGCGCCCGAGACGGCGGTTGACCTGCTCGCCGCGCGCCCGCAGCGCCTCTTCGGCCGGGCCCTCGCCGACGATCAGCAGGGTCAGCGGCAGCTCGCCGCCGAGCAGGCCCGTGGCATCGATCGCGTCGCGCAGCGCGTCCAGCTTCAGCTCGAGTGCCAGCCTCGAGACCGTGACCGCGAGCGGCGCGTCGGCGTCGATCCCCAGCTCTCGGCGCAGCGGCGCGCCGTCGACCCGCGGCGAGTCGGCCGTCGTGTCGACCGGCGGCTCGAGCGCCCAGACCGGCGACCGGTGCTCCCAGGCCGCTTCTTCGGCGAGCGCGGCCGTGCCCATCACCAGCGGCACCGAGCGCGGCACGAAGGGGGACGGGGCCATCGAGAGGACGGTGCAGAGCAGCGGCACTCCGCCGGCCAGGTGGGCGCCGAAGTAGGCATCGAGGCAGGGCGGCCACTCGTAGGCGTGGATCAGGTCGAGCCGGCGGCGACGAGCCAGGCGGGCGAGCTGGGCGATGCGCGACGGCGCCGGCCGGTAGCGCAGGGGGCGGGCGGCGACGAACTCGAGCCCTCGCGACTCGATCCGCTCGACCAGCGGCCCGGGCTTGCCGTAGACGACGACCTCGTGCCCGGCCTCGGCGACAGCCGCGGCGAGGTCGATCGAGTTGATCTGGCTGCCGCCGATCTCGAGGCTGTGCGGCGCCACCAGCAGCCTCACCGGACCGCCTCCAGGCGCTGCGGCAGCGTCCCCGGGCGCGCCGGCGAGCCGTACCAGGTCTCGCCGGCGGGGATCGGCTTGGTCACGACCGAGCCCATGCCGACCAGCGCCCCGGCGCCGACCGAGACGCGCTCGCGCAGCAGCGCCCCGGCGCCGATGTAGGCGCCCGCCTCGATCGTCACGCTGCTGGCGACCCGGACCCCGGCGGCGAAGGTGACCCCGTCCTCGACCGTGTCGTCGTGGGTCAGCACGACCGCGGGCATCATCGCCACGTGCCAGCCGACGTGGATGTCGGCGGTCAGCACGCAGTTCGCCTGCACGATCGAGCCCGGCCCGACCGTGGCGGAGCCGGCGATCGTCGCCCGCGGGTGGACCAGCGTCGCGTAGCGCTCCAGGGGCAGTCCGAGCCGGGCGATCAGCCGCAGCCTTCGCAGGGGGTCCTGCGGCGAGGCGACGCAGGCGGCGACCGCCGCCTCGGGGTACTCGGCCAGCGCCGAGCAGAGCCCGAGCACCGGGACCCCCAGCAGCTCCTGCCCGCCCAGCTCGGGGTCGTCGTCGAGCAGGCCGACGAGCTCCCAGGTGGGCGCCTCGCGATTGATCGCGCGCACCAGCTCGATCGTCTCGCGCGCAAACCCACCGGCTCCGATCAGGATCAGTGGCGTGGGCATGGACACCCGAAGAACGCCCGTTGCGGCGGCGTTCTTGCGAGACGCGAAGCGCTACCAGTGTACGCCGGAGGGCTTGCGGTAGCCGATCGGCTGTCCGCCTGGCGCCGTGCAGTTGGAGGAGGTGCAGTTGCCGTTCGCGTCGAGGGTGACGGTGCCGGGGGTTCCCCAGATGTTCTGGGAGAAGCCGGCCGCCGCGGCTGAGCCGTCCTGGGCGAAGCCGCCGTCGGGGTCGACGGCGATGTTGCGTTCAATCAGGTTGCCCGAGCCGGAGTCGCAGTCCCACTCGAAGCCGGGAAAGCCAGGGAAGGCCTTGCCGCCGTCGACCCAGGTGTTGCGGCGGACCGTGATGTTCGAGCGCGAGGTCCCGCCGGTCCCGAGGCCACAGATCTCAGTCCGTCCCAGGGCGGTTTCGATCAGGTTGTTTTCGTAGATCAGCGGGTCGCCGGCACCTTCGTCCCCGTGTATGTACGTCGAGCCGGAATTCGACGTCGGTTTGCCGTCGAAGTAGCCCTGGAGATGGATCCAGTTGTTGGTGATTCGCAGGTTCGGCCCGTTGCCGGTGATCTGGATGTTGTCGGAGTGCTCGCTGGAGCCGGGGTTGGCGCCCACGGACCCGATCTCGTTGCGGTCGATCAGGACGTCTTCGCCACCCACTCCCTGAAAGCCGTCGGCGGCGATGTCGTGCACCCGGTTGCCGACGAAGCGCAGGTTGTCGAGGTTGCCGTAGCAGCGGCAGCCATAGCCCGTGTTGCCGGAGTCGTCGGCGATCGTCCAGCCGATGTCGTTGCTTTCGATCGTCACGTCGCGGCTCGCTTCGGGCATGAAGATCAGCTGGTCGTAGACGCGGTCGGCCTGGGTGCCGCCGATCACGCTGCCGATCACCTGGGTGCCGTTGGCGCGGCGGATTTCGATCGAGCGCAGGCGCGCGCCGCGGACCGTCAGGTTGGAGGTTTCCTTGACGGTGACTTCGCCGAGCGAGCCGTCGCCTTCGCTGGAGACCGTCACGCCGGCGAGGCTGCCGAGGCCTTCCAGCCTGACGTTTCCGATCGCCGCGGTCACGCAGGCGCTGTTGGCGGTTTCGACCGCGTCGAGCAGGGCGGCGGCCGAGGTCACCTCTACCTGGCCCACCTCGCAGCCGATCTGCCCGAGCGGCGAAAGCGGCGTTTGCAGCGGTTCGGAGGGCGTTTCGGGGGTTCCCGGTTGCGCCCCGCCCGGCGGCGGCCGGTTTTCCACGGGGTGTGGGTTGAGGCGCTCGAACAGGTTGCCGATGCCGTCGCCGTCGCTGTCGCGGAACGGCGAGATGCGGATCCGGCGACTCACGCACTCTTCGACACCGCAGACGGTCACCTTGACCCGTCCCTTGCGCACCGGGCGCCTGCCGCAACGCCGGCCGTTGCGAGGAATCACCGCGGCGAAGCGTCGCTTGCGGTCGCCGCTGTGCCGCAGCCTCAGCCCGCGGCAGCCGCCGGCGTACTGGAGGCGAGCCCGGCGGCCCCGGGCGAAGCCCACCACGGCGATCCCGCGCTTTGGGTTGCGGCTAACCGCTTGTGACTTCACCGCGCCGATCGCCGGCGACTTCGCCGCCTTGACCGCGGGCAGCAGGCCGAAGATCAGCGCGCCGACCGCCAGCCCGCCGAGCAGGAGCGCGCCGCCGTGCGCTGGAAGCCGGAGGCCCATGCCCTCAGCGTAGGACAGCGGCCCCCACGGCGGCCCCGAATGCCTCGACGACGCGGTCCTGGGCGGCGTCGTCGAGCTCGTCGTGCAGCGGCAGCACCAGCGACCTGCCGGCCAGCTTCTCGGTGACCGGAAGCGGTCCGTGCGGGTGACCGGCGTAAGCCGGCTCGAGGTGCGCGGCCATGATCCCGCGGCGACCCGAGACGCCGTCGTCCAGCATCCGTTCGAGCACCTCCTCCGGCCCGGCAGGGCAGTCGTCGGGGAGCAGCGCCCAGAAGGACTGGAAGTTGGTGGCGCCGTAGGGCGGGTCGGCGATCGTCTGCAGGCCCGGGATGCCGGAGAGCAGCTCCGTGTAGCGACGGGCGCGCTCGCGACGCCGTTCGACGATCCCATCCAGTCGTCCGAGCTGGACCAGGCCGACGGCCGCCTGGATGTCGGTCATCCGGTAGTTGAAGCCGGGCTCGAGGTAGGACTCGACGATCACCCGTCCGGCCGCGGCGCGCGCGGCGGCGTCCACGCTCATCCCGTGTTCGCGCAGACGCCGCCCGCGCGCGGCGCTCTCGGCGTCGGCGACGGCGAGCATCCCTCCCTCTCCGGTGGTCAGCAGCTTGCGCGGGTGGAAGGAGAAGGCGACATGCGGCGAGTGGGAGCCGATCGGCGCCTCGCGATAGGTCGCGCCGGCGGCGCAGGCGGCGTCCTCGACGATCGCGATGCCGAGCGGGTCGAGCAGCTCGTGCAGCGCCGCGACGTCGGCCGGGACCCCCGCCTGGTGTACGACGACCACGGCCTTCGTGCGCCCGCTGAGGCGCTCGCCGACGCTTGCGGCCGTGACGTTCTGGGTCGCGAGATCGACGTCGGCGAAGACCGGGTTGGCGCCGGCGCAGCGCACCGCATTGGCGGTGGCGATGAAGGAGAGCGAGGGGACGACGACGTCGTCGCCCGGGCCGGCCCCGGCCAGCAGCAGGCCGAGGTGCAGCGCCGCGGTCCCGCTGGAGACCGCGATCGCGTCGGCGGCGCCGACCCGTGCCGCGAAGGCCTGCTCGAACTCGCGCACGCGCGGCCCCTGCGCGACCCATCCGGAGGCGACCGCGGCCGCCGCCGCGTCGGCCTCCTCCTGCCCGATCGTCGGGCGCATGACGGGGATCGGCTTCATCCCGCCGGTCGGGTCGGGACCGCGGAGAGCGGCTCCGCGCCGCTCCGCTGCCCCAGCACCGCATCGGCGCGGCCCGGGGCGATGTACTCGAGGCCGAGATCCTCGATTGCCTCGGGCTCCCAGAAGCGCCGCCCGTCGAGCACCGCGCGCAGGCCGCCGTCGCGCAGCGCGCCGAGGTCGAGGTCGCGGTAGGCCGAGTGCCCGGTGGCGAGCACCAGCGCCTGCGGCTTCCAGGTGGGCGACTCGAGGTCCCACGGAGTGAGCCGGTGTCGCTCCAGCTCGGCCTCGCCGAACAGCGGATCGTGGACGCGCACATCGGCGCCGCGGGCGCGCAGCGCGGCGTCGAGCTGGAAGGTCGGCGAGCAGATGTGCTCCTTGACGTCGGGGCGGAAGCCGAAGCCGAGGATCCCGACGCGGACGCCTTCGAGCCCCCCGAGGGCTCGCTTCAGCCGCATCGCCAGGCGCTCCGGCTGCTCGTCGTTCACCCGGCGCGAACCGCTGACCAGCGAGGCGTCGATCCGCCGCCGCTCGGCGTCGCGGATCAGGAAATGGGGGTAGACCGGCGTGCAGTGCCCGCCGACGCCGATCCCGGGGGAGAGCAGGGCGCACTCGCCGTCGGTGTTGGCGGCCTCGAAGAGGCCGGCGCTGTCGAGGCCGCTGGCCTCCGCGTATCCGGCGAGCTGGTTGGCGAGCGCGATGTTGACGTCCCGGTAGATCATCCCGGCGAGCTTCACGAACTCCGCCGCCTCGAGCGTCTCGACGTCGATCACGGGCGCTCCCAGGTAGTCGCTGTAGAGCGCCGCGGCGCGCGCCGCGGCGCGCTCGTCGAGGCCGCCGACGATCTTCGGCGTCTCGTCCAGGTGGCGCATCACGAAGCGGCTCTTGACCCGCTCCGGCGAGTAGGCGACGGAGAGCTCGTCGCCGGGCTCCAGCCCGCCCGAGGCGAGGATCGGGACGAGCCGCTGCCGCGTCGTGCCGACCGGCACGGTCGTCTCGTAGACGACCAGGGTGCCGGCCCCGGCGCCGCGGGCGATGTCGCGCGAGGCGTCTTCGAGGTTGGAGAGATCGGCCTCGCGGCCCTCGGTCAGGACCGCCGGCGCGATCACGATGACGACATCGCTCTGGGCCACGGCCGCGGCCGTATCCGTGGTGGCACGCAGGCGCCCTGCCCGCAGCACCGCGCCGAGCAGCTCGACCACGCCGGGCTCGTCGATCTCCGGCCTGCCGGCCTCGATCGCCGCGACCACCCGCGGGCTCTTGTCGCAGGCCCAGACCGAGGCGCCGCGCGAGGCCATCCAGACGGCGATCGGAAGCCCCATCTTGCCGGCGCCGACGACGCTGACGTTCACGGCGCCACCGCGGCGGCGAGGTCGTCTCGGGTCCACTCGATCGTCCGCGCCAGGCCCTGCTCGAGCGAGACGCGGGGGGCGAAGCCGAGCAGGCGCTGTGCCTTGGCGACGACCGGCGTGCGGTAGGCGACCTCGGCGCGCGCCACATCGGCGGACTCCACCCGACTCTCCGGGGCCAGCGAGGCGACCAGCGCCGCCAGTTCGTTGGTGTCGGCGCGAGCGCTCGGGTTGCCGACGTTGAAGATCTGCCCGGCCGCCTCGTCGCAGTCGAGGGCGCTCAGCGCGGCGTCGACGAAATCGTCGACGTAGCACCAGGCCCGCACGGCGGTGCCGTCGCCGTAGACGACGAGCGGCTCGCCGCGCAGCGCGGCGAGGCAGAAATTGCGGATCGCGCCCTCGCCCGTCTGGCGGGGCCCGTAGACGTTGAACGGCCGCAGCACCGTTGCCGCGAAGCGGTGGGCTTCGCCGCCGCGCAGGACGAGGTGCTCGCCGGCCAGCTTGCTCGTCGCGTAGACCCAGCGACGCTCCGAGCTGGGGCCGATCGCGCAGGGCGACTGCTCGTCGACGTCGTGGGCGTCGGGGCCGTGTACCTCGCTGGTCGAGAGGTAGACGAGGCGCGGCACGGCGGCGGCGACCACGGCGTCGACGATGCCGGCGGTGCCGTCGATGTTGACCCGCAGCGTCGTCTCCGGTTCCTCGTAGTAACTCGAGACGCCGGCGATCGCGGCGAGGTGGAAGACGGCGTCGGCGCCGCGCGCGAGCTCGAAGACGGCGTCGCGGTCGCGGATGTCGCCCTCGACGAGCTCGACGTTCGGATGGTCGGCGATCGCCGTGCCGGCGAGCGAGTTGCGCCGCAGGTTGTCGAACAGCACCACCTCGGCGCGCTCGGCGAGCCGCTCGGCGAGGTGCGAGCCGATGAAGCCGGCACCGCCGGTGATCGCGTAGCGAGGGAGTCCACTCACCGGGGCCTCAGACCGTCGCGCCGCTCTCCACCGCCGCGGCGCCGTTTTCGCCGCCGCTGTTGGCCAGGACGTCGCGGGGAATCTGGACCGGCTGGCCACCGCATTCGAAGGAGCGCTCCAGCGCCTCCAGCGCGAGCACGACCTGCAGCCCGAACTCGGCGCTCGAGCGCGGCGTGGTTCCCTCGCGAATCGCGCTGGCGAAGTCTTCGAGCTCGAGCGCCAGCGGCTCGGTCGCGTCGATCCGCGGCGAGACGATGTCGCCGGCGCGGTAGGTGGCCCGGTACTCGCCGAAGTTGGCGGGCGCGTCGAAGTCCAGCCCGCGGTCGTAGACCTTGACCGACTCGTCGGCCTCGCTGTCGTCGTACTGGACCATGCGATCGCTGCCGACGATCAGCATCTGGCGCAGCTTGCGCGGCGCCAGCCAGGAGAGCTGGACGTTGGCCTGGGTGTCGCCCTCGAAGGTGAGCGTGAGGAACGCGGTCTCTGGGACGCCGGCCTGGAAGACGCTGCGACCGCTCGCCGTCGCCTGCACGACCGGCTTGCCCAGCCAGTGCAGGAGAATCGAGAGGTCGTGGGGGGCGAGGTCCTGGACGACGCCGGCGGGCTGGTACTTGCCGAGGTTCATCCGCGAGGAGGTGACGAAGTAGATCTCGCCGAGCACCTCTTCGCGGATCAGCTCGTCGACCTTGTTGACGGCGGGGCTGTAGACGAAGGTGTGGCCGGGCATCAGCACGCGGTCGACCTGACGCGCCACCTGGATCAGCTCGACCGCCTCGGCGGAACTGACCGCAAGCGGCTTCTCCACCAGTACGTGCTTGCCGGCTTCCAGGGCGCGCCGCGCGAGCTCGTAATGGGTGGCCGGCGGGGTCGCGATCGCGACCGCGTCGATGCGCGGGTCGACCAGCATTGCGTCGAATTCGCGCTCGACCCTGACCTCTCGGTAGCGGGACTTGAAGTCGGCGATGCGGTCCTCGTCGAGCTCGCAGAGGCCGACGAGGCGGAAGTCGTGCGAGTCGGCGATGTTGCGGGCCAGGTTCGGCCCCCAGTAGCCGTAGCCGACGACGCCGAAGCCGAGCCGCCCGCTGGAGGGAAGCCGGCCGTTGCCGTTTGCCTGTAGGCCCGGGTCGAAGTTCATCCTGGGCAAGCAACGGGGCGTGCGCGGGGCCCCTTGCGCGTCGTTCTCGCGCAAGGGGTGAAAAAAGAACTAGGACGTCGCGCAAATCCAGGCGGCGGGTCCGCGTTCGGTGTGGCGATGGTAGGAAAGCGAAAGCGTCTGCTGGCGACGTGCGCTGCGCTCTGCGTCGCCGGCGCGGTCATCTATTTGGCCGTGGCGGCGCTCGACCGTGGCGAGGCGACGACGGACGCCGGCCCGCTCGCCGGGCCGCCGGTCGGACTCGAAAGCGCCGGCCTAATGGCGCGTGCCGTCGATCGCGCCGACCGTGGCAGCGACGGTCGTCTGCTGGCTCTCGCCGGTGGCCGCCCGCGACCGCTCGAAGGCGAGCTCTCATGCGAGCGCGTCTATTACGCCGGCGGCCGGGGCCTCTGTCTCGCCGGCACCGGCGGGGGCGGTTCCGAGGTGACGATCTTCGACTCGGCGATGCGTCCGTCGAAGACCCTGCCGCTTTCCGGTCTGCCCTCTCGGGCGCGCGTCTCCGCTGACGGCCGTTACGGCGCGACCACCGTGTTCGTCGATGGCCACGCCTACGAGAAGCCGGGTGGCTTCTCGACCGTGACGACGCTCTACGACATGCACAGCGGGACGGAACTGGGCAGCCTCGAGGAATTCGAAGTCCGTAAGAACGGCCGCCGCTTCGAAGCGGTCGACTTCAACTTCTGGGGCGCGACCTTCTCCCGCGCCAACCCCGATCGCTTCTACGCGACGCTGCACACCGGTCCGCATTACTACCTGGTCGAAGGGAGCGTGTTCAGTCGCACGCTTCGCGTCCTGCGCGATGGCGTCGAGTGCCCGTCGCTTTCTCCGGACGGAACGCGGATCGCCTTCAAGAGCCGCTTGGCGCGCGACCGCTGGCGTCTGAGGGTGCTTGATCTCGACACGCTGAAGGACCACCCTGTCGCCGAGCGCCGCTCGATCGACGACCAGGCCGAGTGGCTCGATGACAGCACGCTCGTCTATTCGGACGGGCTCGACCTCTACGCGGCGCCCGCCGATGGCAGCGGCGCGTCGCGCCTCATCCTGCGGAACGCCTCCTCGCCCGTCTCCCTGAGCGTGGGGCTCGAGCCGCGGCGGAAACCCGGGGCTCCTTAGTCTCAACCTATGGTCGAAGGTTAGGAAGGCGCCGTGCCCGGAGGCGCGAAAAATCGCCGCCGGTTCGGCCGTTGCTCTCAGGTGACGGGTCTCCGCGCAAGTGTGCTTCTCGGGTTTGCCGTCGCCGTCCTGAGCGGCCTGGCGCTGCTCCCCGCGACGGCGATGGCCGGCCCCTGCGACCCGCCGAACAACGAAATCGTCTGCGAGAACTCGAAAGCGGGTAACCCGGCGAGCGAATGGGACGTCGGCGGCGAAGGCGACTCGAGCATCCAGGGGTTCGCCACCGACATCAGCGTCGACCGCGGCGAAACGATCCAGTTCAAGGTCGACACCAACTCGACCAAATACCGCTTCGACATCTACCGCATGGGCTATTACGGCGGCGACGGCGCGCGCAAGGTCGCCACGGTCGCCGGCACGCCGCACTCGCAGCCGGCCTGCGACGAAGAAGCGTCGACCGGCCTGATCGACTGCGGCAACTGGGCCGTCTCGGCTTCCTGGGCGGTGCCGTCGAGCGCTGTCTCCGGCATCTACTTCGCTCACCTCGAACGCGAAGACAAATCCTCCGAAGGCAGCCAGATCGTCTTCGTCGTCCGCGACGACGAAAGCGAATCGGAACTGCTCTTCCAGACCTCCGACACCACCTGGGAGGCATACAACGAGTACGGCGGCAACAGTTTCTACACCGGCGATCCCGGCGAAGACCCGGGCCGCGCCTACAAGGTCAGCTACAACCGGCCGCTGACGACCCGCGGCAGCGGCGCCCAGGACGCCCCCTTCAACGCCGAGTACCCGATGGTCCGCTGGCTCGAGCGCAACGGCTACGACGTCAGCTACTTCACCGGCGTCGACGCCGACCGCCGCGGCGGCGAGATCCTCGAGCACGATGCCTACCTCTCGGTCGGCCACGACGAGTACTGGTCGGGCACCCAGCGCGCCAACGTCGAAGCGGCGCGCGAAGCCGGCGTCAGCCTCGCCTTCTTCAGCGGCAACGAGGTCTTCTGGAAGACCCGCTGGGAAGACAGCATCGATGGCTCGAGCACCGACCACCGCACGCTCGTCTGTTACAAGGAGACGCACGCCAACGAACCGATCGACCCGGAAGATCCGAGCGTCTGGACGGGCACCTGGCGCGATCCGAGGTTCAGCCCGCCCGCCGACGGCGGGCGCCCTGAGAACGAACTGACGGGCACGATCTTCGCCGTCAACGTCGGCACCACGGCGATCGAGGTGCCGGCGAAGTTCGCCTCGCTGCGCCTCTGGCGCAACACCGACATCGCCGAACTCGAACCGGGCGAAACGGCGACGCTGGGCGAAGACACGCTCGGCTACGAGTGGGACGAAGACGCCGAGAACGGCTTCCGGCCGGCCGGCCTGCTGCCGCTCTCCTCGACCAGCGACGAAGTCCCGCAGCGGCTGGTCGACTACGGCTCCACCTACTCGACCGGCACCGCCACCCACCACCTGACCCTCTACCGATCGGCGAGCGGCGCGCTGGTGTTCGGCGCCGGGACCGTGCAGTGGTCGTGGGGGCTCGACGACGAGCACGACCGCGGCGAAGCCCCGGTCGACTCGCGCATGCAACAGGCCACGGTGAACCTGTTCGCCGACATGGGCGTGCAGCCGGGGACGCTGCAGGCGCGGCTCGCCACGGCCGCCGAATCGACCGATACGACGCCGCCGACCACCGCGATCGCCAAGCCCGCCGGCGAAATCGAAGTGCAGAGCGGGCAGCCGTACACGATCGAAGGAACGGCTGTGGACTCGGAAGGGGAGGGTCAGGGCGGAGGGGTGATCGGCGCGGTCGAAGTCTCGGTCGACAGCGGCGAAACCTGGCATCTGGCCGACGGCGCCGAGAGCTGGAGCTACACCTGGACGCCGGAAGAACTCGGCGCGACGACGATCCTGGCGCGTGCGACCGACGACAGCGCCAACCTCGGGACCAGCGCCGAAGTCGACGTCGAAGTGACCGCGCAGGCTTGCCCCTGCTCGATCTGGGACGAATCCTCCGAAGCGCCGCAGGACTCGGACTCGAGCGCGATCGAACTGGGCGTCAAGTTCCGCACCGAGGTGACCGGCTACGTCAGCGGCATCCGCTTCTACAAGACCAGCGGCAACACCGGCACCCACGTGGGCCGGCTCTGGACGCCGAGCGGCGAACAGCTCGCCCAGGTCACCTTCACCGGTGAGTCGGGCTCCGGATGGCAGCAGGCCGACTTCGACACTCCGGTCGAAATCAAAGCCAACACCACCTACGTCGCCTCCTACTACGCGCCATTCGGCCACTACGCCTCGATCGAGGACTACTTCGCCCTCGTCGGCTACGACAACCCGCCCCTGCACGCGCTCGCCGACGGGGCCGACGGGGCGAACGGGATCTACGCGTACGGCTCGTCGGGCGGGCTCTTCTCGAACGGCGGTCCCAACACCTTCCACTCGGAGAACTACCTCGTCGACGTCTCCTTCGAAAAGAAACTGGTGCCGGACACGACCCCGCCGACGATCGGCAGCCGCACGCCGGTCGACGGGGCGACCGAAGTCGCCACCGACGTCTCGGCCAGTGCCAGCTTCGACGAGGCGATGGACCCGGCGACGATCGACGGATCGACGGCCGAGCTGCGCGACTCCCTCGGCACCCTGATCCCGGCTACGGTCAGCTATGACGCCGGCCAGCGCAAGGTGACGATCGACCCCGACGAAGCGCTCGACTACTCGACCGCCTACACGGCGACGATCGAAGGCGGGTCCGAAGGGGTCGCGGACCTGGCCGGCAATCGCCTCGCCGCCGACTCGAGCTGGACGTTCAGCACGGCCGCGCCGCCGCCGGCGCCGCCCGACGAAGGCCCCGGCGGCCCGATCCTGGTGATCGCCAACAGCGGGAACTCGTTCAGCCGCTATTACGACGAGATCCTGCGCGCCGAAGGCCTCAACGAGTTCACCGCGACCGACATCACCAACGTCACGCCCTCGCTGCTGGCCGGATACGACGCGGCGATCCTCGGCGACGGCCCGCTCAGCGTCACCCAGGCGCAGACGCTGACCAACTGGGTCGAAGCGGGCGGCAACCTGGTCGCGATGCGCCCCGACGCCAAGCTCGCCGGCCTGCTCGGGATCAGCTCCGCCGGCGGCACGCTGGGGAACGCGTACCTGAAAGTGGACACGAGCACCGCGCCGGGCGCCGGCATCGTCGGCGACACGATCCAGTTCCACGGCACGGCCGACCGGTACACGACCGCCGGGGCGCAGACGGTCGCGACGCTCTACTCGGACGCCTCGACCTCGACCTCCAATCCGGCGGTGACCCTGCGCGAAGTGGGGGAAAACGGGGGTCACGCCGCGGCTTTCACCTACGACCTGGCCAAGTCGGTCGTCTACACGCGTCAGGGCAACCCGGCGTGGAACGAAGACGAGCGGGACGGCATCAGCCCGGTGCGCTCCGACGACTTCTTCTACGGCGCCAAGGAAGGAGACGAACAGCCCGACTGGGTCGACTCCGAAAAGATCGAGATCCCGCAGGCGGACGAGCAGCAGCGGCTGCTGACCAACCTGGTCGAGCAGATGAATGTCGACCGCAAGCCGCTGCCGCGCTTCTGGTTCCTGCCCGACGACCACAAGGCCGCGGTGGTGATGACCGGCGACGATCACGCCAACAACGGCACCACCGGCCGCTTCGAACATTTCGAATCGCTCGACTCGCCCGGCTGCGTGGTCGCCGAATGGCAGTGCGTGCGGTCCACCTCATATATCTACCCGAACACGCCGATCAGCGACGCCAAAGCCGCGGGCTTCGTCGCCAACGGCTTCGAGATCGCGCTCCACACGACCAACGGCTGCCGCAACTGGGACGACCAGGAAGACCTCGAAGGCACCTACTCGGGCCTGCTGGCCGAATTCGCCGCCGACTTCCCCAGCCTGCCGGCGCCGACGACGAACAGGATGCACTGCATCGTCTGGAGCGACTGGGCGAGCCAGCCGAAGGTCGAGTTGAAAGACGGCATCCGGCTCGACACGACCTACTACTACTGGCCGGCCAAATGGGTGCAGAACCGGCCGGGGCTGTTCACCGGGTCGGGCATGCCGATGCGCTTCGCCGACCTCGACGGCTCGCTGATCGACGTCTACCAGGCGGCGACGCAGCTGACCGACGAGTCCGAACAGACCTACCCGTTCAACGCCGAAGTGCTGCTCGACAACGCGCTCGGCTCGCAGGGCTACTACGGGACCTTCGTCGCCAACATGCACACCGACAAAGTCGAATCGCCCGAGGCGGACGCGATCGTCGCCGTCGCCCAGGCGCGCGGCGTGCCGGTGATCTCGGCGCGCCAGCTGCTGACCTGGCTCGACGGCCGCAACCAATCCTCGTTCGGCTCGATCGAATGGTCGGGCAACCACCTCAGCTTCACGATCAGCCCGGCCGCGGGCGCCGACGGCCTGCGGGCGATGGTGCCGGTCGAATCGGCGATCGGCGCGCTGCAAGCGGTCAAACGCGAAGGGACGCCGGTCGCGACGACGACCCGCACGATCAAGGGAGTCGAATACGCCTTCTTCGACGCGACCGCCGGCGACTACACGGCGAGCTACATCGACGAACAGACGCCCGAAATCTCCAACGTCCAGGTGCAGGCGGAAAACGACGGCGCGGCGACCGTCACCTGGGACACCAGCGAGCCGGCCAGCTCGCGGGTCGACTACGGGGCCAGCTCCGGTTCGCTGCCCTTCAGCCAGAGCGACCCCGAACCGGTCACCTCCCACAGCGTGCAGATCTCGGGGCTCGAACCGAACGCCACCTACTACTTCCGCGTGACCTCGGCCGACGAAGAAGCCAACTCCGTGACCGAGCCGGAAATGCTGCTCTCGCCAGCCACCTTCGCCACTCTGCCGGAAGCCCCGGTCCTGAGCGCAACCGTTCCCCCCTCGCCGGCGAATCAGAACTCACCGAAGATCGTGGGCTCCGCCGGCGCCGGCACGACCGTCGACCTGTTCGCCGGCGGCGACTGCTCCGGCAGTCCGGTCGCCGGCGGCACGGCCGCCGAGCTCGAAGCCGGGATCGAAGTCGCCGTCGGCGACGACTCCAGCACGGAGTTCCGCGCCACGGCGACCGGGGGCGGGGGGGCGTCCAACTGCTCGGCGCCGCTTGCCTATCTCGAGGACTCGACCCCACCCGAGGCGCAGATCGAAGCCAGTCCGCCGACGCTCGCGAACAGCGACTCGGCGAGCTTCAGCTTCGCCGGCGAAGACCCCGGCGGCTCCGGCCTCGCCGCGATCGAGTGCCGGATCGACTCCGCAGACCCCGAAGCCTGGAGCGCCTGCAACTCGCCGCAGGCCTACACCGAACTCGCCGATGGTTCGCACAGGTTCGAAGTGCGGGCGATCGACAACGCGGGCAACGCCGATCAGAGTCCGGCCGTCCACGAATGGACGGTAGACACGACGCCGCCGGCGCTCTCGATCGACTCCGGACCCGAAGGTCTGACCGTCGATCCGACCCCGACCTTCGCTTTCAGCTCCGAGCCCGGCGCCACGATCGAGTGCTCGATCGACGGTGGGGCGCCCGCGTTCGGCGCCTGCTCGGGGGCGGGCGCGCACACGCCCGCGAGCCCGCTCGCCGACGGCTCCTACACCTTCAGGGTGCGAGCGACCGACGCCGCGGGGAACCAGGTCGTGAGGACCCGGGAATTCGAGGTCGACGCGACGGCGCCGACGACCCAGATCGATCTCGCTCCGGCGGCGCTCGACAACAGCGCCACGGCGTCCTTTGAGTTCAGCGGCGAAGACCCGGGCGGCTCCGGCGTCGCCTCCTACCAGTGCAAGCTCGACGGCGCGAGCTTCGCCGCCTGCTCCTCGGGCATTGAGTTGACCGAACTCGCCGAGGGCGCCCACAAATTCGAAGTGCGGGCGATCGACAACGCAGGGAATGTGGACGGCAGCCCGGCGATCCACGAATGGACGGTTGACAGCCAGGCGCCGAGCACCCAGGTCGATTCTCAGCCGCCGGCTTTCGACAACAACGCGACCGCCAATTTCGCCTTCAGCGGCGAAGACCCGGGCGGCTCCGGCGTCGCCTCCTACCAGTGCCGCCGCGACTCCGCAGACCCCGAAGACTGGCAGCCGTGCGTCTCACCGCTCAAATACACCTCGCTCGCGCAGGGTCCGCACACGTTCGAAGTGCGGGCGATCGACAAAGCCGGCAACGTCGATGGCGCTCCGGCGACCTACGGATGGACGATCGACACGAAAGCACCGGAGACGCAGATCGACCTCGGACCGGCGGCCCTGGTCAGCAGTTCCGAAGCGAGCTTCGAGCTCTCGGGCGCCGACCCCGAAGGCTCCGGCGTCGCCTTATACCAGTGCCGCCGCGACTCCGAAGACCCCGAAGCCTGGAGTGCCTGCACGTCGCCCCTGAGCTACACCGAGCTCGCCGACGGCAGCCACAAATTCGAAGTCAGAGCGGTCGACCAGGCCGGCAACGCCGACGGCAGCCCGGCCTCCTACGAATGGACCGTCGACACGACGCCGCCGGCGCTCTCGATCGACTCCGGGCCCGAAGGCCTGACCGTCGATCCGACCCCGACCTTCACCTTCGCCTACAGCCCGGCGTCCGGCGACACGCTCGAGTGCTCGATCGACACGGGCGAAGCGGCCTACGGCCCCTGCTCGGGCGCCAACTCGCATAGCCCGGCCGAAGCGCTCGCCAACGGTCCCCATACGTTTCGGGTGCGCGCTGGCGACGAAGCCGGCAACGAGTCGGTCGCGACGCGCGAATTCGAGGTCGACGCGACGGCGCCGGATACGCAGATCGCGCAGAAACCAGCCGCGCTTGTCGCCACCGCCGAAGCGACCTTCGGGTTCACGGGCGACGACGCCGAAGGCTCCGGCATCGCCTCCTACCAGTGCCGCCGCGACTCAGAAGACCCCGAAGCCTGGAGTGCCTGCACCTCGCCCCTGACCTACACCGAACTCGCCGAGGGCGCCCACAAATTCGAAGTGAGGGCGATCGACAACGCCGGCAACGTCGACCAGACCCCGGCCGGTTACGAATGGAGCGTCGACACCGTCGCCCCGCAGACGCAGATCGACGTCAAACCGGCGACGCTGGACAACAGCGACGAACCGACCTTCGAGTTCTCGGGCTCTGACCCCGAAGGCTCCGGCGTCTCCTCATATCAGTGCCGCCGCGACTCCGCAGACCCGGAAGCCTGGGCCGGCTGCCCCTCGCCGCGCACCTACGCCGAACTCGCCGAGGGCGCCCACAAATTCGAAGTGCGGGCGATCGACAACGCCGGCAACGTCGACCAGAGCGCCGCCTCTTACGAATGGACGATCGACAGCGTTCCGCCCGAGACCCAGATCGATCTCGCCCCGCCGGCGATCGCCAACAGCGCCAAAGCGAGCTTCGAATTCTCCGGCGAAGACCCGGGCGGCTCCGGCGTCGCCTCCTACCAGTGCCGCCGCGACTCCGACGAACCGATCGGCTGGCAGTTCTGTGGCTCGCCGCTCGTCTACACGTCGCTGGCCGAGGGCGCGCACAAATTCGAAGTGCGGGCGATCGACAACGCCGGCAGCCCCGACCCGAGCCCGGGGACCTTCGAATGGACGATCGACACGAAAGCACCGCAGACCCAGATCACGGGCAAACCCGCGGCGCTGGTCGACGGCACCACGGCTACGTTCGAGTTCAGTGGCGAAGATGTGCTCGAAGGATCGGGCGTCGCCTCGTTCGAGTGCAAGCTCGACGCAACGAGCTTCACGACCTGCGCCACCGGCGTCGAATACACCGAACTGAGCGAGGGCGCGCACAAATTCGAAGTGCGGACGATCGACCAGGCCGGCAACGCCGACGGCACTCCGGCCGCCTACGAATGGCAGATCGACCTGACGCCCCCGGCGGTCTCGGTCGACTCCGGGTCCGAAGACCTGACCAACGACAACACCCCGACCTTCGGCTTCGGCTCGGAGCCCGGCGCAAGCTTCGAGTGCTCGATCGACGCCGGCACGCCCGCCTTCGAACCTTGCTCCGGCGCCGAATCGCACACGCCCGCAGAACCGC
>DATFMX010000065.1:0-2508 GCA_035266685.1 Solirubrobacterales bacterium | reverse complement strand
ACCCACCCGTCCTCCCGAGCGTGGTCGAGGTTTGCGTCGCTATCCGGAGCAAAGCTCGACCGCGCAGCGGCTGAGCCGACGACGGCGCCCCAGGCGCCGGCCACCAGCGCGGCGGGGGCGAACTCGCCGCCGTCCACCCGCTCGCCGCGCAGGCCGACGAAGAGATCGCCCTCGCCGGCCTCGCCGGAGTCGATGACGCCCCGCCGCGGCGAGCCGGGCGCGCCGCGCGAGACGACCTCGGCCCCGATCGCGGCGGCGATCTGCTCGGCGGTCAGGTTCATGCCGAGGCGGGCCGCCGGGGGACTTCCGTCGAGCAGCCGGCGCAGCTCCTCGCGGGCGACGTCGCGGTCGTCAAAGGGGATCTTGCGGCCGTGCTCGAACTCCTGCCCCTGCTCGTGCCCCTTGCCGGCGATCACCACCGTGTCGCCAGCGTCGGCCGCCGCGAACGCCCGCGCGATCGCGGCGCGACGGTCGACCTCGAGCTCAAGCTCGCCCCCGCCCTCGGCGCCCGCGGCAACTTCGCCGACGATCGCCTCCGGGTCCTCGGAGCGCGGGTTGTCCGAGGTGACGATCGCCAGGTCGGAGAGCTCGGCCCCGGCGCGCCCCATCAGTGGCCGCTTGCCACGGTCGCGGTCGCCGCCGGCGCCGAAGACAGAGATCACCCGCCCCTCCCCCAGCCGCCGCGCCGCCCGCAGCACGTTGTCCAGCGAGTCGGGCGTGTGCGCGTAGTCGACGAGCACCGCAAACGGTTGCCCCTCGTCGATCGGCTCGAAGCGTCCCGGCGGTGGCGCCGCCTGGGCCAACCCCCCCGCGGCGGCTTCAGGGTCCACCCCCATGGCGATCGCCGCAGCAAGAGCCCCAAGCGCATTGGCCAAGTTGAACCCCCCCACCAGCCGCGTCGCCACCCGCAAATCCCCGCCGACGGGACGATTTCCCACGACATGGGTGGGTTTTCGGCCCGTCGGCCCCGAGTGGACGGTGAACTCGGCGGCCGTCGGTTTGAGGACGACATCGGTCGCCACCAAGTCGGCCTCGGCGCCGGCGGCAGAGAAGGTCACGCAATCGAATTCCTCCGCCAGGCGCCGCCCATAGGGGTCATCGACGTTGACGATCGCCGTCCGCGGCTCCATCTCGAACAGCAGCCGCTTCGCGCGGAAGTAGTCCTCCATGTCGGCGTGGAAATCGAGGTGGTCCTGGGTCAGGTTGGTGAACAGGGCGACGTCGAAGTGGATCGCGTCGGCGCGGTGCAGCGCCAGCGCGTGCGAGGAGACCTCCATCGCGCAGGCCGCGTCGCCACCGTCGCGCATGCGCCGGAACGTGCGCTGCAGCTCAATCGCCTCCGGAGTCGTCCGCTCGACCCCCTCGTCGGCGCCGCCCACGATCTGCTTGACCGTCCCCAGCAGCCCGCAGCGCACGCCGGCCGCCTCGAGGATCTCCCGCAGCAGGAACGCCGTCGTCGTCTTGCCGTTGGTCCCGGTGATCCCGGCGACCCTCAGCTCAGCCGTCGGATCGCCAAAGAACCGCGCCGCCAGAGGCGCCATGGCCGCCCGCGCGTCCGCCACGACGACCTGCGGCAGATCGACCTCGAGCTCGCGCTCCACGACCAGCGCCGCCGCCCCAGCCGCAGCCGCAGCGGCTCCGAACTCATGCCCATCGACCCGCTCCCCCGGCACGCAGAAGAACAGCGTCCCGGGCTCCACCTTCCGACTGTCATAAGCAAGGTCGGCCACCTCGACGGAGCCATCGCCGACAATCCGAGCCCCACCAGCCAGCGCGACAAGCGCATCCAATCTCACGGTGCGATTCTAGGTAGGAGGTCGGGCGCACCCCTGACGTTAGCGGGGGATCGGGTGTCCCTCCAGCGCAGCGGCGTCAATTTTCCGCTTGAGCGTCGACGAGTGACGTCACCTCAGCGAGCGGAAAATCCAGCAAGCAGGAGGGACACCCGATCGCCCGCCCCCGCTACGCCCCGTCCCTATTCCTGCGGAACCCCGAGATACGGAAGCGCGAAGGCCGCGATCTTGCCGAACGCCGGCGCCGCCACCGAGGCGCCGTAGATTTCGCCCTGCGGCTGGTCGACGATCACCGCGACGAGCAGATGCGGGCTCTGCGCCGGGGCGAAGCCGATGAAGGAAGCCACATACTTGGTTTCCGAGTAGGCGCCGTTTTCGGCGACCTGGGCCGTGCCGGTCTTGCCCGCCAGGGTGTAGCCGGGGACGCTGACCGAGGAGGCGGTGCCGCCCGCTTCGAGCACGCCCTCGAGCATCGTCCGCACCTCTTCGGCGACGGTCGGTGAGATCACGCGGCGCCCGCGCGGCTCATGCACCGCTTCGTCGCCGATGCGCTCGACCAGCTGCGGGGGGCGCAGGGTGCCGCCGTTCGCGATCGCCGCGTAGCCGGCGATCATCTGCATCGGCGTCACCGAGAGGCCCTGCCCCATCGGCAGGTTGCCGATCGTCGAGCCGGAGTATTCGTCGAGCGCCGGCACGATCCCCTTTTCCTCGCCGG
>DATFMX010000064.1:0-9691 GCA_035266685.1 Solirubrobacterales bacterium | reverse complement strand
GTATCCAGCTCGATTTGCGCGAGCCGAGCGAGACCTTCAGCTACCTCGATTTGCTCAGGCGGCGGCAAGGACCTGACCGTCACGCAACGCGTGGTGGACCATCGTCCCGGGCACCCTTGCACGTCGTTCCGCGCGCTTCTCGTCCAGAACGACGATGTCTACGGGCATGGGAAGGTCTTTGAGGGCTCGCCGCAGGCGCTCCCACTCTTTCAGGCGGTTCTTCACGACCGGCTCGATGACAAGGAAATCGACATCGCTATCCGCTCTTGCCTCACCACGTGCATGGGAGCCAAAGAGGATCACCGTCGACTCCGCACCGGCAGCTTCCGCCAGCAGCTTTCCTGCTTGGTCGAGCCAGTCGAGTGCAATCGGCCTGGATTCCCCAAGACGTTCAACGTGCTGCCCAGGCAAGTGCTGCGTCGAACTCGCCCAACGCTGCGCTGGTGAGGGATTTCTCTCCCCCCTCTGTGGCTGTGCTCCTTCCCTTAGCCGTCGGCGGCTTCGAGGTTTTCCAGTCACGAGTTCCTGTCCCCGCCCGCGGTTTGCGGCGCCGAGATAGCATCGCCCGGTGGAGCTGGGAGGCGATACCAAGGCGATCCTGCTGCTGGCCGCGGCGATGTTCCTATGGGCGCTGCTGCTCGGGGTCTGGAAGTACCGGCAGATGGCGACGAGCAGCGACGGGCTTGCCCATCCCTACGTCGACACGGCCCACCGTGCGGCGCTGCTCTACAGCTTCGCCCTGCTGCTCGTGGCGACGTTCGTCGAGCTGAGCGGCTGGAGCACGCTCGTCAACCTGCTCGCCGCCGGCGCGATGGCCTTCTACTTCTTCGCGTCGGTGGCCAGCTACGCCCTGCATGGCTGGCGACGCGACACGACCAACCAGTTCCATCCGCCGCTGCGGGGCACGCACTTGTTCATGCTGACGCTGATCGCCGCCGAGATCGGCGGCTGGCTGGTTCTGGTCGCCGGATTTCTCGACTCCCAGGTCTTCTGACGCTCCGCAGCGCATAGCATGCTCTCCGTGGACGGCGACGCGGTCGAGATCAGGGTGGTGGGGTGCATGCTGGAGAAGCAGCGGGCGACGCCCGATGCGTATCCGTTGTCGCTCAACGCGCTGCGGCTGGCCTGCAACCAGTCGACCAACCGGGACCCGGTCGTCGACTACGACGAGGCGACCGTGGTCGAGGCGCTGCGGCGGACGGCGCTGAAGGGGTGGACCCGACTCGCCAGCGGCGCCGGCAGCCGGGCGCGCAGGTACAGGCATCTGATGGACGAGGCATTCGACGCCGACGACGCCGAATTGTCGCTGCTCGCGGTGCTGATGCTGCGCGGCATCCAGACGCCGGGCGAGTTGAAGCAGCGCGCCGATCGGCTGCACGCCTTCGCCGACCTCTCCGCCGTGCATGAGACCTTGGAGAGACTGGTCGAGCGCGGCTACGCCGAACGGCTGCCACGCCGGCCGGGTCAGAAGGAGGAGCGCTACCGGCAGCTGCTCGGAGGCGAGGAGGGAGATGCTTCGCCCTCACCTGTGGGAGGCACCGACACCGCCCCGGTGCCCGGCGCCTCCGCGGGCGGCACAGTCCCGGACCGCCTCGACCGACTCGAGCGGGAGCTCGGCGAGCTACGCGAGCAGGTACTGGGACTGCGCGAAGCGCTTGGCGAGGAGCCGGCTTCCTCGGATCCGCCTCAGGCGTAAAGGCTCTCGGTCGCCAGCGTCTGCGCGCGGCGGCTCCAGAGCTTCACCTGCATGAACACCTCGTCGCCGTAGCCCTTCAGCGCGTCGAGCGCGATCAGGGTGAAGCGTTCGTCGGAGACCACTTCCTGGTCGACGGTCTCCAACTCGAGCTCCGCCGTCGCCGCGACCGCGCCGCGGACGAGCGGGCGTCCCCAGACCAGGGTCACCGAGCCCTCGCGCCCGTTCTCACCCTGCCAGCGGCCGATCACGTCGTCGTTGAGGTCGATCTGCCAGCCGGGGTTGTCCTCGGCGAGCACATCGGTGAAGTCGGCCTCGGTGCGGAAGTCCGACGGCTCGCCCTCTTCAGGCAGGACGTAGGAGACATGACCGAAGAGCTCCAGCGTGCCCTCCGGTCCCTCGGCGCGCGCCGTCGCCGGCACCCACACCCGCCCGCCCCAGGCGCGCTCCGGGAACCACTCGAAGTCCTCCGGGATCGCCGTCCCGTCGGGCAGCTCCTCGATCTCCTCGCAGGCGCCGCGGAACTCATAGGCGAGCCGTTCGGCGAAGCGCCCGTGCGGGATCCCCTCCTGGGTCGAGTCGGCGATGAAGCGCGGGATCGGTCTTGGATTGGGCGGCATGAAAAGTCAGAAACGCAACTATTTATATAATCACCAATAATTCGCTATACATACACCCTCAGGTCGGCCGCCGCCCGCTCCGGCGGGTAGATGTTGATGTCGACGCCGGCGCCGAGCTCGAAGCCCGCCTTGACCGTGAGGCGGGGGGCGATGTCGATGTGCCAGCAGAAGGTGTCGGCGCCGCGTGGGGCGGTGGCGACCCAGAGGTTGAGCTCGGGCGGGCCGTCGAAGCGCTCGGCCAGGACGCGCATCGCCGTGCGGAGCATCGCCGCGCCGCCCTCGTCGTCCTCGAAGCGCGCCGCGGCGCGCCGCGGCACGACCCGCAGCTCGTACGGCGAGCGCGAGGCCCAGGGGCAGATCAGCGCCGCCTCGTCGTCGATCGCGACCAGCCGCTCCTTGCGCCGCACCTCCTCGACCAGGACGTCGCCGAGCAGTCCCCCGCCTGCCGTCCGTTCGCCGTAGGCGCCCGCCCGCTCGCGCTCCCGCGCCACCGCCGCCGGCACGAACGGCAGCGCGTAGAGCTGCGCGTGGGTGTGGGGGAGCGACGCGCCCGCCCCGGCGCCCTCGTTGACGACCACCTGCACGTAGGCCGCCTCGGCGTGCGCCCGCATCCGCTCGCGCCAGGTCTCCACCGCGCCGAGGAAGCGATCCTCGCTCAGCTCGACCATCGCGGTGGCGTGCTCGGGGGCGTTGATCAGCACCTCGTGCGCGCCGACCGCCGGGCGCGAGGCGAAGAGGTCGGGCTCGCCCGCCCGGCGCGACTCGAGCAGCGGGTCGCCGGCGCTGGCGAAAGCGCCGGCTTCGCCGCCGGTCGCGCTCTGCTCGCCGCCCGGCGCACCGTCGCCGAGCGCCGGGTAGAGGTTGGGGACGACGCGGCTCGTCCATCCCGGCGTGTCCGGCTCGCCGCCGCCCGACCGCACCGCGTAGACCTCGGGCGGGGTCTTCGCCTCGCTGCCCTCGCAGAACGGGCAGCCGTCGGCGCCCTTCTCATCGGCCCCGGCGCGCCCGAAACCGTGCGGCCGATCCGCCCGGCCGGGCGCGAGGATCGTCGGCAGCCCGTTGAGCTGATCGATGCGGAGCTCAGGTGCGCTCAGCGTGGATCAGGCCCGCGAGGGGGGAAGGTCGTCGGGATCGGGCTCGGGCACATCGGGAGTCGGCGGCGGCGCCGGGCGCGGCCCGGTTTTCGGCGGGTTCGGCGGGTGGTGCCGCCGGCTCGCCCCATCCGCTCCGCCCATGAACGGCTCCAGCACATCCATCGGCAGCGGGAAGACGATCGTCGTGTTCTGGTTGCTGCCGATCTCGAGCAGCGTCTGCAGGTAGCGCAGCTGCAGCGAGGCCGGGTTGGTGCTGATGATGTCGGCCGCGTCGGTGAGCTTCTGCGCCGCCTGGTACTCGCCCTCGGAGTTGATGATCTTGGCGCGGCGCTCGCGCTCGGCCTCCGCCTGTCGCGCCATCGCCCGCTGCATCTGCTCGGGGATCTCCACATCCTTGATCTCCACCGCGGTCACCTTGACGCCCCACGGCTCGGTCGACTCGTCGATGATCGTCTGCAGCTCTTCGTTGAGCCGCTCGCGCTCGGAGAGCAGCTGGTCCAGCTCCGCCTTGCCGAGCACCGAGCGCAGCGCCGTCTGCGCGATCTGCGACGTCGCCAGCAGGTAGTTCTCGACCTCGACGATCGCCCGGTCCTGGTCGACGACGCGGAAGTAGGCGACCGCGTTGACGCTGGAGGGCACGTTGTCGCGCGTGATCACCTCCTGCGGCGGGATGTTGAGCGTCACCGTGCGCAGGTCGACCCGTTCCATCCGGTCGATCAGCGGGATCAGCAGGATCAGGCCGGGTCCCTTGGTCGCGATCAGCCGCCCGAGCCGGAACACGACCCCGCGCTCGTACTCGCGCAGGACGCGCACGGCCGAGCCGAGCACGATCGCAGCGAAGATCACCACCACCAAAAGCACTCCGAGCGCTGCTGCCATCAGCCTGCTCCCTTCTCCGAACTCGTCGCGGGCGAAGACTCGGCGGAGGCCTCGAGCCGCACCTTCAGCGTCAACCCTTCGACCGCCTCGACAGTGACTCTATCCCCCGGGCGTGGCGGCTCCCCGCCGCCGCCCGATCGCGCCCGCCACAGCGCCCCCTCGATCCAGACCTGGCCCTCGGGGTCGAGCGAGGTGCGGACCTCCGCCACGGCCCCGATCAGCTCCTCGCGCCCGGCCCGCACCGGCCCCTCGCGGTGGGCGGCGAGGACTTTGCGGGTGACGAAGTAGAAGCTGACGATCGAGAGGATGCCGACGGTGATCAGCGCCGGGCCGGCCCAATCGCTGGCGCTCGCGTCCGATTCGGCGGTCAGCGCGACCACGCCGGCGGCGACCAGTCCCGCCGCGCCGAGCACCGCCAGCACGCCGCCGGTCGGCAACAGCAGCTCCGCCACCAGCAGCACGACACCGAGCAGCGCGATGACGACGAACAGGTCCATGGCTTCGATTATCCGCTTTCGGCGCCGCCGCCGAGCGCGTAGCGGCGGATGTCGGCGCTCAGCTCGGACTCCTTGCCATAGGGACCGAGCTTGAGGTAGACGAGTTTGCCGGCGCGGTCGTAGAAGGCCGTGTCCGGGTAGCCGTGCGAGGCGCCGATCGATTCGGCGATCTCTTTGTCGGGATCGGTGTAGCTCGGGTAGGGGACGGGCGCCTCTTCGAGGAAGGTGCTCGCCGCGTCTTCGGAGTCTTCGCTGTCGACCCCGAGGAAGGCGACCCGCTTGCCGAAGTCGGCGGCGGCGCGCTGAAAGTGCTGGAACTCGAAGCGGCAGGGGCCGCACCAGGAGGCCCAGACGTTGACCACCGCCGGGTAGCCGCGCAGCTTCGCCAGCCGCGCTTCGTAAGCGCTCCTGCCCCCCGGCAGCAGATCGTCCGCCTGACGGTGCAGCGCCGCCAGCGCCGGCGGCGACCCGGCCAGCGCCTTGGCGTAGTCGGGGTGCCGGCCGCCGTAATCGCCTCCGGCGGAGGACCCGCAGCCGGCGACCGCGACCACGGCCGCAAGCAGAAGGGCGACGCCGGCAGCCGCCCGCCCGATTCGCAGTCGCTTGCCTTTGAATTCATCCATCTGCGGTCTCTGTCTACAATAAGGAGGTCTGGTTCGCGGCATACGTTGCCGCTTGAGATCGCCGGGATGGGGAGAAACCGAACCCCCGGCATCCTCACCAAGCTTTCCCCGTCGGCACGCATCGCGTCGCTGCGGGGACGAACACCGAAAGCCTTCCATGGCCAAGACCAGCGACGTTGCCGCGCAGGCGGCAGTTCCCTCAGGCGCCGACATCGAGCGGGCGGCGGCGTTTGCCCGCGAGCCCTTCCTGCTCGACGGCGAGGGCCCCGAGGCGCTCGCCCCGGGTACGGCGCGGCGGCGGGCGCTCGACGCGGCGCTGAAGCAGCTCGACGAGGGCGCCGAGCATCCCTCGATCCAGTGGCGGCGTGACTTCTCACTGCTGCTCGGGCTCGAGCGGCTGCTCGCCGACGAACCGCCGAAGCTGCGCGACGGCGCCGAACTCAACCCGCACCAGGTCGACGCGCTGTCCGGCACGCTGACCGAGCTGATGTCCGAGCAGCAGACGGCGGCTGAAAACGGCGACGCGCCGGTTGCGACCGAATCCCCCGCCGAGCCGAGCGCCGACGGCGCCGCCGAGGAGGATGGCGAGGCGGAGGAGGACGGCGAGGACGAAGACGAGGACGAGGAGCCGGAGGACCTGGCGCCGGACGAGGAGCCGCAGGACTGGGAGGAAGAGGCGTCCCCCGAAGAAGAGGAGCCCGAGGCCGAGGTCGCCGACGACCCCGGGGCCGCGCGGCGCTTCTGGTTCGAGCACGCGACCGGCGCCGGCAAGACGGTCGCCGCGGTCGGCTTCATCGACGCCACCCGGACCGGCGGGGTGCTGATCCTCACCCACCGCCGCAACCTGGTCGAACAGTTCATCGGCGAGATCTCCGACCGCGGCTACAAGGAGCGCCTACGGCCGCCGCTGATGGGCGAGCGCGACGACGCCGAAGGTCCCGTCACGGTCGAGACCTACCAGTGGTTCGTGCGCAACCACAAGCAGGTTTCCGACGCCTACTCGATCGTCATCTGCGACGAGGCGCACACCGCGCTGGGCGAGAAAACCAGCGCCTGCATCCGCGCCTGGACCGGTCCCGTGTTCATCGGAATGACCGCGACCGGCGCGCTGATCGCCCGCCACGTCGCCGACCTCTTCCCGACCCAGACCTCGCGCTTCGACCTCGCCCAGGCGGCGCGCCGCGGCGTGATCGCGCCGCTGCGCTGCCTCCGCATCCCGCCCGGCCCGGGCGTGCGCACGATCGCCAAGGTGCCGCTGCGCAAGGGTGAGGTCGACCAGGACTTCGACCAGGAGGAGCTGGCCGCGCTGCTCGACCAGGAGCCCTTCAACGTCGCGATCGCCGACCTCTACAAGACGCGCTTCAGCAAGACGCCGGGCGTTCTCTACACCGCCGGCGTCCAGCACGCCAAGAACGTCGCCAAAGCCCTGCAGAACGCGGGCATCGTCGCCCGCGCGGTCTCCGGCGAGACGCCGAAGCGCGAACTGGCCGAGATCCTTGCCGCCTTCGAGCGCGGTGAGGTCGATGTGCTCTGCAACGCGATGCTGCTCGCCGAGGGCTGGAACTCGCCGCGGGCGACGATCTGCATGCACCTGGCGCCGACCGCCTCGCGGCGCATCTACCAGCAGCGGGTCGGCCGCGTCACCCGGCGCGCGCCCGGCAAGGAGGCCGGCCTGGTGATCGACTTCGTCCATCCGGCGACGACCCATGACGAGACGATCGTCACCCTGCACAGCCTGCTCGACCGCGACGTCTACCGCGGCGGCGCGATCGTCGTCGGCCCGGTGCGGCGCGGGCGTGGCCGCCGGGTGCGGGTCGAGCGGCGCATCGTCCCCGTCTCCTCGGACTCCGAAAAACGCACCCAGGTGCTTGAACGCGACCTCTGGCGGATCGCGGTCGAGAACCTCGACTACCCCGAGCAGCACGCCTGGGCGGCGCTCGCCGGGGCGCGGGTCAACCCGCAGAACTGGCGCCGCGCCCGCTCGATGCTGCAGAACGACAAGACGAAAGAGCTGCGCCGCCGCTTCCTGCTCACCTGCGTGCAGCGCAACCGCAACTCGCAGCTGCGGCTGAAAGCGCTGGCCGAGATCGCCGACCTGCGCGACCCTGAGGCCTTCGACGACGCGATCGACATCGTCGGCACCTGGAGCCGCGACGACAAGCGCGCCGGCACGAAGGCGCTGCTGCAGGCGCTGGTCGACAAGCGGATCGGCCGCCGCGACCAGGCGCAGGCGTGGGTCTGGCGGCTCGCCTCCTACACCCGCGAGCTGCACGAAGAGTACGCCGTGCAGCGCTGGCCGGAGACCAAGCGCCTGCTCGGCCTGCTGGTCAACTCCTCCGGCCGCGCCCACGGGCGCAACGCCCGCCGGCTCGTCCACGCGGCGCGCAAACAGGACCGCCGCCTGGCCGTGGCGCTGCTCGCCGGCGCCGTCTCGCACACGCCGGAAGGCGAGGAGGTGCTGCGCGGCGCCCGCATGCGGATGGCGCGGAAACCCTCGGCGACGGCGCGCGAGCTGCTGCGCAACTTCCCCAAAGGCGGCAAGCGGCGTCGCAAGCGCAAGAAAAAAGGCGGTGGCGAGAACGGCGAGGGCGAAAACGGCTCGAAGCCGGCGGCGAAGCGGTCGAAGGCGCGCAGCAGGAAGAAGAGCGGCAAGAACGGCTCAGAGCCGGAGGTGGACCTCGCCCGCACCGAGGACGACGCGGTCGCCGCCGGCAGCGACGACGACTAGGTCGCCGGAGTCCTCGATTCCGTCGGCGACACCGCTGCCGCCGTCCCAGGAGATCTCGCGTCCGCGCAGCGCGTCGCGCGAGCGCCAGGCGGTGAGTACGTCGTCGCGGTCGGCGGCGACCCAGCGGTCGAGATGGCGATTCAAGGCCGTTGCGGCGGGGGCGGTCGCGTGTCCTCTCGACGAGTGCCTATCACCGCCCTTCGGGCGGTGAGATTTGCTGGCCGCTTCGCGGGCCCCGGATAGCCCGCCGGGGCGCCGCTCCGCGAGGCATCGTCGAGAGGACCCGCGACCGCCGTTCGACGGGTCGAAGAGAGAGATCGCCGTGTCTCGGAGCTCGGGCGGGAACTCGTCAGGGGCGATGGTCAGGTTCAGGCCGACGCCGATCACTGCCCAGCCGTCCTGGGGCTTGGCCTCTATGAGGACTCCGGCTAGCTTGCGCTCTTCGACCCAGATGTCGTTCGGCCACTTGATTGCGCATTCGATCCTCGGTTCGAGCTCTTCTGCCGCCTCGCAGACGGCGAGTGGGACCGAGAGCGGCAGCAGGAGGTGGCGCTCGTCGAGGGGGCGGAGGATGGCTGAGTAGAGCAGGGCCTTGCCGGGGGGCGCCGTCCAGGCCCGGCCCTGGCGTCCGCGGCCGGCGGTCTGCTCGGTGGCGGTGACGACCGTGCCGTGCGGCGCCCCGGCCTCGACCAGCTCCCGAGCCCGCGCGTTGGTCGAATCGGTGCGACGAAAGTGCCGATGCGGCGCTCCGAAGCTCACCCGCCCTCCCCCCACCGAGCGCGGTAGAGGTTTGGGGCGCATAGCGGTTCAAAGCTCGACCGCGCTCGCATGATCAGGCGTCTAAATCGGCGAGCAGGGCGGCGAGGAGGCCGTCGATGTCGTGGCGCTCGGCCTCGACTGCCACCTCGAGGCCGGCGTCGCGGGCGGCCTCGCTGGTGATCGGGCCGATCGAGACGACTCGGGCGCTCGCCGGGAAGCGCTCGCCGAGCGCCTCGGTCAGGTTGCGCACGGTCGAGGACGAGGTGAAGGTGACGTAGTCGGCCGATTGGGCGGCCTCGACCGCCTCCTCGCTCGGCGCCTCGCGCACCGTCTCGTAGAGGGCGACGACGTCGACTTCGGCGCCGCGCGCGCGCAGGGCATCTGGCAGCACATCGCGGGCCTCGGCGGCGCGGGCGACGAGCACGCGCTTGCCCTCGACGTCGATCTCCGCCAGCGCTTCGACCAGGGCCTCGGCGACGAATCGCTCGGGGACCACGTCGGCGCTGATCCCATGCCCGGCGAGTGCTCGCGCGGTCCCAGGGCCGATGGCTCCGATCGTCGTCCCCGCTTGGACTTCGCCCTCGACGTTGGTAGCCGGCTTCCCAACCTGCTGCTGTTCTGGGCTCTTTCCAAACGCACGCGCATCCAGCCCTGCGCTCCCCATCGCCTCAAACAACATCCGCACCCCGTTCGGGCTCGTCAGGCAGACCAGCGAGTACTCCCCGCCGCCGATCCGCTCAACCGCCTGCCGCGCCTCCTCGCTTCCGAGCCGCGGCTCGATCCGGATCGCCGGCAGCT
>DATFMX010000063.1:0-7509 GCA_035266685.1 Solirubrobacterales bacterium | reverse complement strand
CTCCCTCCGTAGAGGCCTTCGACACCCCGCTCGGTCGCAGGGATCTCTCCCTGCGACTGGGGCCTGCTACCGGGCGCTGCGGCGCTTACCCGGACGGGACTTACACCCGTTGGTCTGTGCCAGCTTTCGTGGCGCAACATGGCCGGGACCCTAATCCACGATCCGCTTTGCAGCACTCAAGGCGCGTGCGTGGGCCTGTCGATAACCGCGGCATGCCTGGGACGATCGACACGCTCGCCGGCAAGGCCTGTGCCCTCGCGACGCTCGTCCTCGGAGCGGCGATCGCCTTCCTCGCCTGCTGGGGGGTGGCCTCGGCGAGCGCTGCGCCGCTCGTCACCCGCTCGGTCTATGCGACGGGGAAGATCGTGCCGATCCCGGCATCGGTCCCGCACGAAGCCGGCGACATGGTCGACAGGCGGATCGTGCCCGACCTGCGCTGGATCGCCGCCCGCTATCCGATCTACGTCACCGACGGCTACTCCGGCCCGCTGCCCAGCGGCCGGCACATCGGCTGCAACCTCTGCCACGCGCGCAACTCCGACCACTACAACGGCCTCGCGGTCGACATCGTGCCGCTCGGCGGCGGCAGCCGCTGCAACGCGAGCTGGCGACCGATCACCCGCCTCGCCCACTGGGCCGAGCCGCGGCAGAACCGGCCGCGCCCGCCGTTCCGCTGGGTCGGCTACAACGGCGACGCCGGCCACGGCTGCGGCAACCACCTGCACCTCTCCTGGGAACACGCGGTCGCGCCGATGTTCAGGCTCGCCCAGTGGGTCGAGGTGTTCGCCGGCGCCGGCCAGGGCACGCCCCCGCCGCCGCAGCCGAGCGCGCCGCAGACTCCGCCCTCCGGCGTCAAGCCGCCGAAGGGCCCGCAGGGCGGCAGCGAAGCCGAACCGGCGCCGGAAGCCGGCCCGCGCGGAGGGGTCTCCACCGTCCAGTCCGGCGGCGTCTCTCCCCACGGCGACTGAGTCGTAGGATCCGCGGCCATGTGCCGCGTCGCCGCAATCGCCGCTCTCGGCCTCGGGCTGCTCGGCGGCTGCGGCGGGGCCGACGACTCGACGCCGGTCGCCTGCCTCGAAGGTCCTTCCTTCTATCTGCAGAAAGGCCGCGACGGGGTGCTGATCTCGGAATGCCTGCCGAAGAATCAGCAGGCCGGCGACCTGGCGACCGTCGGCCTGGCGATGCTGCGGGCGACGACGAAGCTCAACGCGGAGGCGCGCGCCGAACCAGGCGGCGCGGCGAACCTGCAGCTCGGCTACCTGCTCGGAGCGGCCGAACGCGGCGCCGAAGAGACCGAAGGAATCCACGACGAGCTGGTCCGCCGGCTCACCGCCGCGGCCCGCTACAGCCCCGACAACCGCCCCCTGCCGGCGACCTTCCTCGCCACCTACAAGCGGGGCTTCGACGCCGGCCAGGCGCGCGGCTGAATACGCTCCCCACCACCACGACTTCGATGGAGGACCGATCTTGACTGAGCAGCTCTGGGGTAGCGAGACCACCAAGGCCGTCGACAACTTCCCGGTGTCCGGCGAGCCGGTGCCGGTGCCGGTCGTCCGCTGGCTGGGGCGGCTGAAGGCCGCGGCGGCGCGGGCCAACGGCGAGCTGGGCGGGCTCGGCGGCGAGCTGGCGGCGCGGATCGCCGACGCCGGCGACGCGGTCGCCGCGGGCGAGCACGACGACCAGTTCCCGGTCGACGTCTTCCAGACCGGCTCCGGAACGTCCTCGAACATGAACGCCAACGAGGTGATCGCAAAGCTCGCCGGCGACCCGGCCCATCCCAACGACCATGTCAACATGGGCCAGTCCTCGAACGACGTCTTCCCCTCCGCCGTCCACCTGGCGGCGCTGGGCGAGGTGACGCACGAGCTGCTGCCGGCGATGGAGGGTCTGCAGGAGGCGCTGGGCGAGAAGGCCGAGCGCTTCGCCGACACGGTCAAGGCCGGCCGCACCCACCTGATGGACGCCGTGCCGGTGACGCTCGGCCAGGAGTTCGGCGGCTACGCGGCGCAGGTGCGGCTCGGGATCCAGCGGGTCGAGGGGACGCTGCGCCGGGTCGGCCAGATCCCGCTCGGCGGCACCGCCACCGGCACCGGCCTCAACACCCACCCCGAGTTCGCCGGGAAGGTGCGCGAGAAGCTCGCCGCCGACACCGGCCTGACGATCTCCGCGCCGCTCGACCGCTTCGAGGCGCAGGGCAACCGCGACGCCCTGGTCGAGCTGTCCGGCGCGCTCAAGGTCTACGCCGTCTCGCTCAACAAGATCGCCAACGACCTGGCGCTGATGGGCTCGGGGCCGCGCGCCGGCCTCGCCGAGCTGCGCCTGCCGGAGCTGCAGAAGGGCTCCTCGATCATGCCCGGCAAGGTCAACCCGGTGATCCCGGAGGTCGTGATCCAGGTCGCCGCCCAGGTGGTCGGCAACGACGCCGCGATCACGCTGGCCGGCAGCCAGGGCCAGTTCGAGCTCAACGTGCGGGTGCCGCTGATCGCCCGCGACCTGCTCGATTCGGTGAAGCTGCTCGCCTCGGCCTCGCGCCTGCTGAACGAGAAATGCGTCGCCGGGCTGGAGGCCAACGAGGAGATGACCGAGCGCCACGCCGAGGCGACCCTGGCGACGGCGACCGCGCTCAACCCCCACATCGGCTACGACCGCGCCGCCGACATCGTCAAGGCCGCCGCCGAGTCGGGCCGCTCACTGCGCGAGGTCGCGCTCGAGCAGGGCGTCGAGCCGTCGGTGCTGGAGGAAGCGCTGGACCACCGCCGCATGGCCCGCCCGCACGAGTAGCGCGTTCGCTGTTTGTCGACCTGTCGGCGACAAACAGCGAACGGTCAGCCCTGCAGGGTGACGAAGCGCTCCTCGGTCAGCTCCAGGACGGCGAAGGCGGGGCCCTCGCGGGTGTTGCCGGAGTCCTTGACGCCGCCGTAGGGCATCTGGTCGGCACGGAAGGTCGGCACCTCGTTGATCAGCACGCCGCCGTACTCGAGCGTCGCCGCGGCCTCCAGGCCGCGTCCCATGTCGCGGGTGAAGACGCCCGCCTGTAGGCCGAACTTGGTGTCGTTGGCCATCCGCAGCGCCTCGGCGAAGTCCGTGTAGCGGTCGATCGTCGCCACCGGGCCGAAGATCTCCTCGCACCAGACCTTCGCCTCGCGCGGCGGCGCGCCGAGCAGGGTCGGCGCCAGGCAGCGGCCGTCGTCGACCAGCTCGCCGCCGCTCAGCAGCTCGGCGCCGCCGGCGACCGCCTCGTCGATCCACTCCTTCACCCGGTCGCGGTCGCCGGGCGAGATCAGCGGGCCGACGTCGGTCTCCGGGTCGAGCGGGTCGCCGACCCGCAGGTCCGCGACGTCGGCGACCAGCCGCTCGACGAAGGCGTCGGCGACGTCCTCGTGGAGGAGGATCCGCTGGATCGAGATGCAGCTCTGGCCGGCGTGCGAGAAGGCGTGCAGCTTCGCCTTCTCGGCCGCCGTCTCCCAGTCGCCATCGCTGTGGACGATCAGCGGCGCGTTGGAGCCGAGCTCGAGGTTGACCTTCTTGTGCGGGACGCGGCTGCGGATGCCCCAGCCGACCTCGGCCGAGCCGGTGAAGCTGAGCGCCCCGATCGACTCGTGCTCGACGATCGCGTTGCCGACCTCCGAGCCGGGGCCGGGGACGACGCTGAGCCAGCCCTCGGGCACGCCCGCCTCGACCAGGATGCGGGCCAGCTTCAGCGCCGAGATCGGCGTCCGCCCGGCGGGCTTGAGGACGACCGCGTTGCCCGCGGCGATCGCCGGGCCGAGCTTGTGGGCGACGAGGTTGAGCGGGAAGTTGAAGGGGCTGATCGCGCCGACCACGCCGTAGGGGACGCGCAGCATCACGCCGAGCTTGCCGGCGCCCGGCGCCGAGGCCTCCATCGGCACCGTGCCGCCGCTCAGCTTGCGCGCCTCGACGGCGGAGAAGGTGAGCGTGTCGACGCAGCGCCCGGCCTCGGCCTGCGCCGTCTTCAGCGGCTTGCCCGCCTCGGCGGCGATCGTCAGCGCCAGCTCGTCGATCCGCTGCTCGACCAGCTCGGCGGCGCGGTCGAGCACGGCGGCGCGCTCGTGCTGGGGGAAGCCGCCGGACTCGAAGGCGGCGCGGGCGGCGGTCGCGCAGCGGTCGACCAGGGCGGCGTCGCCGAGCGCGACCCGGCCGACGACGGCGCCGTCGTAGGGGCTCTCGACCTCACCCCACTCGCCGGTTGCCGTCCACTCCCCGGCGGCGAGAAGCTCGTGGTCGGTTGCTTGCACCGTCCGGGCGGCCATCGCGGTAAGCGTAGAGCAGGCCGAGACTCCGTCTCCCCGAATCTGTTGAGCGAGAGATGCGCCTGCGCCTGACCACCCTGCTGCTGTTCCTCCTCCTGGCCCCGAACGCCCAGGCCGGCGTGCGCTGGGTCGTCAGCGGTCACGGCTTCGGCCACGGCGTCGGGATGAGCCAGTACGGCGCCTACGGCTACGCCAAGCACGGCAAGGGCTACCGCTTCATCCTCAGCCACTACTACTCGGGGACGACGGTCCGCGCGTTGAGCGGGCCGCGGATCGTGCGGGTGCTGATCGACGTCAGCGGCGGCGACGTCGGGTTCGGCGACGCGAGCAGCGCCTGCGGCAAGTCGCTCGACCCGCGGCGCCGTTACGTCGCCCGTCGCATCGGCCGCGGCGTGCAGCTGCGAGGCGCGGGCGGCAAGGCGCTGGCCAACTGCGGTCGCAAGCTGCGCGCCGCCGGCCGGGGGCGCGTCTCGATCAACGGCCGCGTCTACCGCGGCGCGCTCGAGGTCGTGCCGACGGCGGAAAGCCACGGCTCGCTGAACGCGGTCAACGCGCTGCCGGTCGACCAGTACGTCAAGGGCGTCGTGCCGAACGAGTCGCCGGCCTCCTGGCCGCTGGCGGCGCTGCAGGCGCAGGCGGTCGCCGCCCGCTCCTACGCGCTGGCCGACCAGGTCGGCGGCAACGGCTTCGACCTCTACGCCGACACCCGCAGCCAGGTCTACGGCGGGCTGGAGAGCGAGGCGCCGCAGGGCAACCGGGCGGCGGACCTGACCAAGGGGCAGGTGGTGATGTACGGGGGGAAGGTCGCGGAGACGTTCTTCTCCGCCTGCTCGGGCGGCCACACCGAGAGCGTGCAGAACGTCTTCTTCGGCCTGCCGGTCCCCTACCTCGTCGGCGTCCCGGACCCCTACGACGGCGCCTGCCCGCTGCACTCCTGGAAGCTCAGCTTCAGTGGCCGCGAGATCAGCGCCAAGCTCGGCGCCAAGCTGAAGGGGCAGCTGAAGCGCGTCGTCATCACCAAACGCGGCGCCTCGCCGCGGATCGTCTGGGCGAAGCTCTACGGCACCGGGGGAGCGTCGAAGGTCCGCGGGGACCAGCTGCAAGCGGCGCTGGACGCCTACGACCGCTGGATGAGCTTCCGCAAGTTCGTCAACGGCAAGCTGGTCAGCCGTCCGGAAAAGGCTGAATCGGAATGCCGTGATCCGTCTCCCTCATGCCCAGCTCATACGCACCGCCCGCCGGGAGATCCAGGCGGAGCGCCGGCAGGGTAGGCCGCTCCACCGTCAGCTCGAGGTCGGCGACCGAGCAGTTGATCGTGTTGTGCTCGGGCCCGTCGGGGTCGGCGTAGATCCAGCCGACGAAGTCCTTTTTCGGGGCGGAGAGGCGTCCGCGGACGACGACGTCCTTGCCCGGGAGGACGAAGCGGCACTCGCCGGCCGACTCCTCGATCGTCGCGCCGCGGATATGGCCGAAGCCGCCGAGCCGGTGCGGCTCGCCTTCGAGCATCAGCATCCCGGAGGGCACCCATGGCGTCGTCCACGGTCCGAGCTTGATCCGCGCCGCGCCGGCGTCGAAGTAGGTCCCGGGCGAGTCGGCGAAGCCGCTGCCCTCGAGCCAGACCCAGCGCTCGGCGTGCTCGGTCCCCCAGTTGTGGCCGATCATCCCCGGCCAGCCGTCGAGCTCGATCGTCTCGCCGTCGATTTCGAGCCGGCCGTCGAAGCGGGCGTCGGGATAGGGGGCGACGAACTTCGTCTTCGGCAGGCGGGTCTCGTAGAGGCGATCGGAGGGCAGGTACTTGCAAGGCTCGGCCCCGCCGGAGAAGCTCAGGTCCCAGGCCGCGGTCAGGTTGTCGCCGCCGACCGCGCCGCGCGCCCTGCCGGGGCCGATCTCGGCGTCGGCGACGCGGATCCAGCCGTCGCCGGGAACGGAGAGCTCGCCGGCGGGCACGGTGGCCTTGGTCGCCCGCGGCCCCTCGGCCTCGCGGTCGAAGAGGACGAACCAGATCGAGGCGTTGGGCTCGGCCCCGGGGCGCTTGTGGACCGTGTGGCGGATCCAGACGCCCTGCCCGCCGCCGGGCCGGCAGGCCTTCACATAAAAGCTCTCGTAGTGGCCCGTCTTGGCGGCGACCCGCGGAAAGCGCGCTCCCTGGTCCATGGCCGGACGCTACACCTTGATGGTTATGACGTCGCCGTCCTGGACGAGGTAGTCGCGGCCCTCGATCCGCAGCAGACCCTTGTCGCGGGCCGGCGCGTAGCCGCCGCACTCGACCAGCTCGCGCCAGCCGATCGCCTCGGCTTTGACGAACGCTTCCTGGATCTCGGTGTGGATCGTCCCCGCGGCCTCCAGCGCGGTCGCGCCGCGCCGCAGTTCGCGCGCAACCGCTTCCTTGTCCTCGCCGGCGGTGAAGAAGGTGATCAGCTCGAGCAGCTCGTAGGCGGCGCGGACGAGGCGGTCGAGGCCGGAGCCCTCGACCCCGTAGGACTCGCGCATCTCCGCCGCTTCCTCGGGGTCGAGCTCGGCCAGCTCGCCCTCGATCCGGGCGCTGACGGCGACCACCGCGGCACCGACCTCGGCCGCGTGGGCGGTGACCGCGGCGGGCGGCTCGGCGTCGCCCTCGTCGACGTTGGCGACGTAGAGGATCGGCTTCGAGGTCAGCGCCTGCAGGTTGGCCGGCCCGTGCTCGGCGCCCTCGGGGACCGGCACCGAGCGCGCCGGCCTGCCGGCGGCTAGCGCCTCGACCACCAGCTCGAGCCAGTCGCGCTCGGCGATCGCGTCGGCGTCGCCGGACTTGGCGCCCTTGCGGACGCGATCGAGCCGGCGCTCGGCCTGCTCGTAGTCGGAGAGGACGAGCTCGGTCTCGATCGTCTCGATGTCGGCGATCGGGTCGACCCGGCCGTCGGGATGCGGCACACCGGTGTCCTCGTGGCAGCGGACGACATGGCAGATCGCGTCGGTCTCGCGGATCGAGGCGAGGAACTTGTTGCCCAGGCCCTCGCCTTCGGAGGCGCCCTTGACCAGGCCGGCGATGTCGTGGAAGAAGATCGTCGCCGGCACCAGCTCCGAGCTGCGGACCGTCTCCCCCACCTGGCGCAGGCGCTCGTCCGGCACCTGGGCAATCGCCACGTTGGGCTCGATCGTCGTGAACGGGTAGTCGCCGGTCTGCGCGCCGCCCTTGGTCAGCGCGTTGAACAGGGTCGACTTCCCCGCGTTCGGCAATCCGACGATCCCCACCTTCATA
>DATFMX010000062.1:0-29265 GCA_035266685.1 Solirubrobacterales bacterium | reverse complement strand
TCCGCCAGGCCGGCGTCCCCCAGCGAGCGCCGGGCGAACCCGTACAGCTCGCCCGCGTGGGCGGCGTAGGCCTCGCGCACATCGCGCTCGCGGGTCAGGGCGCCGGGTGGCATCGGGTCGATCTTGAAGCAGAGGGGCAGCTCACGCTGCCCTTAGATACGGCGCCAGGAGTCGTCGGGTTCAGCGGAGCCGCCAACTGGGCCCTCAGCCTGGCGGAGGGGCTTCCGTGAGATCGACGGGTAGGCCGAGATGCGGTCCACCGACTATGTCGACATCGGCCGCGTCGCTCGTGGGGTTGCCGCCAAGATGGCCTCCGCGATCGCGTCCGGCGCAGGCGGGCAGCCCGGGATTCGGATGTCGACGGGAAACAGCTTCTCCAAGGGTCCGGCCAGCTCGGCCGCGGTGCCGAGCACGCCGCAACCCAGGGCGCAATCGCCGAGGGCGGCGACGAGGCGGGGCTCGGGCATCGCTTGATAGGCCGCCTGCAACGAGCTCACCATGCGGGTGGTTACCGGGCCGGTGACGAGCAGGACGTCGGCGTGGCGGGGCGAGGCGACGATGTCGAGTCCGAAGCGCTGCAGGTCATACTGGGGGGCAGCCGTCGCGGTCAACTCGTGCTCGCAGGCGTTGCAGGACCCGGCGTCGACGTGACGGATCGCGAGCGAGCGAGAGCCGCTTCGCCTCGGCAGGGCCGCTTCGCGGCGGACGCGTTGCAGATGGCGAAGCAGGACGAACATTCTCAGCGGTCCACGCAGGCGTAGCAGAGCTCGAAGCTCTTGTTGATCAGGGGGAAGTCGGGCAGGAGGTTTTCCGCCGTGGCGAACGCCAGGGCGGGCCAGTTGGCATACGAGCCGGTGCGCAGGTGCAGGCGCTTGAGGAGCGACGCCTCATTCTCGACTGCGCAGACCGTCTCCCCGCGTGGACTCTCGATCCTGGCCACCCCCAGCGCCGCAGGAGCGCCGTCCGGACTCGCCGCGCCAGGACGCACAGGACCGGCGAGGAGATCCTCCAGGATCGAGAAGACCTCGATGAGCTCGAGCGCCCGGACCTCGAGTCGCGCCGCGACGTCGCCTCGCGCGCCCGGCGGAACCGCAACGGAGAAGGACCCCCCGTACCAGAGCTCGGGACTGGCCGAGCGGGTGTCGACCATCACTCCGGCCGCACGCGCGGCCGGGCCGACGGCGCCGAGCCGGACCGCGTCATCATGGCCGAGGACTCCCACCCCCTCCAGGCGGGCTTGGACCGACGGGGCGAACTGAATCTCGCGCCACGCCCTGGCCGTGTCTTGCTGAAGCTCGCGAAGCTCTCCCCGAGCACGGTCGACGACCGGCGAGGGCAGGTCGAGCGCGCTGGCGCCCACCGCGACCGATCCGAACAGGAAGCGGTGACCGGCGAGGGCCTCGTTGAGCCGCATCGCGCGCTCCTTCAGAGCGGCAAACGCCATGTTCCCGGCGGCGAAGCCGACCCCGGCGCAGACCGCGGCGATGTCGTTGAGGTGGTTGTAGAGACGCTCCAACTCGAGCAGCAGCGTCCGAGCTCGGCGCAGCTGCGGAGATGACACCAGGCCGACAACGCCCTCGCATGCCAGCGCGTAGGCGACCGAGTTGGCGACGGCGCACGCCCCACAGGCGCGCTGGGCGAACGCCAACCCCTCGACGAGCTCCCGTCCCTCCGCGGCCCGCTCGAGCCCGCGGTGCTTGTAGAAGAGGCGCGGGTCGAGGTGGAGGATGCGCTCGCCGACCACGTGGAAGCGGAAGTGCCCGGACTCGATCACGCCGGCATGGACCGGGCCGACCGCGACCTCGTGGACCCCCTCCCCCTCGACCGGAACGGTCCAGCTGGGCGTGTAAAGAGGATGGGCGACGAGCGAGCGCAGCGGCTCGTGGCCGCGGAATCGCAGGCCGTAGAGGTCGTGCGCCTCGCGCTCGTCCCACTCCGCGGCGGGAACGAGCTCGACGATCGAGGGCAGCTCATCCCCGGCGCAGACAGTGGTCAATACCCGCGTGTCTGCACCATCCGCGAAGAGCGCGTGCCAGCGCCGGCGCGAGCCGACTCGGTCGGCGAAGGCTCCGCAGAAGCGGCCGCCATCGGCGAGCGCGGCGACGCAGGCCTCGCGCCAATCCGCCACCTCGACATCCATCTGCTCGACACCCTGGCCTGGCGGCGCAACCGAATTCATCCGCCGCTCCGCATCAACGCCGCGACGATGTCGGAACCGGGCAGGGCATAGGCGGCGACCGTCAGCGCAAGCAGCGCGACGGCCGCGACGCCGGAGAGGACGCCGATCGCCTGCGCGGAGCGAGAAGGACGGCGGCGTGGCCCCCGCCGTTCCCCCATCAGACCCTCCAGCAGGGCGTGGGCGAGCCCTAGGAAGCCGAGGGCGAGCAGCACCGCGGCGATCGAGGAGATCGCCATCAGCCCCGCATCCATCCCCCCCAGCAGAATCATCAGCTCGGATACGAAGAGGGGCGAGGGAGGCAGGCCGGAGAGCGAGAAGAGGCTCACCGACATCGCCGTGGCCGTCGGCGCGCTCGCCCGGGCGACTCCCCTGGGCGCCCTCTCCGCGGTGTCGGGGTCCTGACGGAGCAGCGGCATCGCGGTGTAGAAGCCGAGTGCCTTCGCCACGCCATGTCCCGCGACATGGACGACGACGCCGGCGATCGCCAGCGGGGTGCCGAAGCCGATCCCGAGGGCGAGGATGCCCATGTGCTCGAGGCTCGAGTAGGCCAGTAGACGCTTCCACGGCAAGGGCCTCCAGAGGAAGGGGATCGCAACCAGCAGCGAGACGAGCCCGAAGCCGATGAAGAGCTGCTGCACCGTGCCGGTTCCGAGCGCCGGTTCGAGCGCGAGCTTGGTCCGCCAGGCGATCAGCAGGACGGTTGGAAGCAGCGCCGCGGAGAGCATCGCGCTGACCGGTGGCGGGGCCTCGCTGTGTGCGTCGGGCAGCCAGTTGTGTACAGGCGCCCAGCCGATCTTGCTCGCCAGCCCGACCAGGATGAGCACGAAGGCGACGAGCGTCGCCTGCTCCGGCAACTGCCCACCCTGCTGGGCGAGCGCCTGCCAGCCGAGGCGACCGAGGCCGGCGCCGTCAGGGCCGGACGCGACGAAGAGCACCAGGATCCCCAGCAGCGCGACGGCAAGTCCAAGCGTGGTCAGCACCACGTACTTCCAACCCGCCTCGAGCGCGCTGCGCTTGCCGCTGAAGGCGACCAGCAATGCCGACGCGGCGGTGGTCGCCTCGATCAGCAACCAGGCGAGAGCGAGATTGCCCGCCAGTGGCAGGGCGAGCAGCACCGCCCAGAAGAGGTTGAAGGCCGCGTAGTACCAGGCGTGCGAGCGCCGCGCCGTGAACCAGCTGCGGCCGGCGTGACGCAGGTAGAACGGCGACATCGCGGCGCTGGCAAAGCCGACGACGGCGATCAGGGCGAGGAACACGCCACCGGCCGTGTCGAGCAGATACCAGCTGCCCCGCGCGGCGACGCCGGGCGCCGCGGCCAGCCCCACGATGGCCAGCGAAAGTGCAAGCGCGGCCGTCAGGGTCGAGGCGATCAGGTTGAGACGATCGGCAGCACGCGGCGAGGGCGCCAGCCACACCAGCAGGGCGGCGGCCAGGGGAACCGCCAAGACGGCGACGATCAGCATCGGGGCAGCGTCAGTCACGGAGCCCCCGCAGAAGGTCGGTGTCGCCCGTGCCGACCTCGGCGTGGATCTTCTGGGTGAAGGCAGCGGCGACGGTTACGACGAGCACCAGGTCGAACAGCACGCCGAGCTCGATCACCGACGGCAGCCCGCCCGGAACCGAGATCGCGAGCAGGTAGACGCCGTTCTCGGCGACGAGGATCCCGAGCACCTGTAGGAGAGCAGGCCGGCGCATGACGACGATCGCGATCCCAAGGCAGAGCAGCGCCATCGCGCCGTGCTCGGCGGGCGGATCGCCGAGCCCGAGCGGCGGGATCGCCGCGACGGCGACAGATGCGACCACGGTGGCGACGAGCAACCGGACCACCACGGTCGTCGCGGGGGTGACGAGGTAGGGCTCAGGAGTGCGGCGACGGGTGAAGACCAGCAGCGCGGGAAGCGCCACGGCGCGGGTGAGGAGGAGGATCGCGGCGACCAGGGACGCCGTCGGTCGACCGCCGGCAAGCGAGAGCGCCGCCACACCCAGGAGCATTGCCTGGGCGGCGACGAGCAAGGTCGCGAGGCTGCGTCGGCGCACCAGCATCACGCCAAAGCCGAGCACGACGAGGGCTGCGATCGCGGCGTCGCTCATGTCACCCGACCAGCCGGCCGATCAGCCCGACGAGGGCAAGCAGGCATCCTCCGGCCAGCAGCGCCGGGGCACGCAGGATCCGCATCTTTGCCTGAGCCGTCTCGGCAAAGGCCAGGCCCGCACAGAGCACGGCCAGGCCGGCGGTGAGGCAGGCGAGCTGAACGCCGAACCCTCCCCAGTGGGGCAGGTACAGCCCGGCGGCAACGACGAGGAAGATCCAGTGCCTGGCCGCCGCGCTCCACTCCAGCAGCGCCAGGTCTCGGCCGGCGTACTCGAGCAGCGGGCCCTCGTGGATCATGGTCAGCTCCAGGTGGGTGTCCGGGTTGTCGATCGGCTGGCGCCCGGTCTCGACCAGGACGACGAGGGCGAAGGCCGCGGCGGCGCACCAGTGGGCCGGCTCGCTCCAGATCGCGGAGCCGCTCGCGGCGGCGCTCATCGCCACCAGGTCCGTGCTGTCGGCCGGCGCCGCGGCGAGGATCAGCGCCAGGACCAGCAGCGCCTCGGCGAAGACCGAGAGGGTCAGGTCGCGGCTCGATCCCATCAGCGCGAACCCCGACCCGGTGTCCCAACTGGCGGCGGCCAGGGCGAAGCGCGCCAGGGCCAACAGGCCGACGAGGACGATCGCATCGTTGCCCAGCGGCCAGCCGGGAGAGAGGTCGGCGATCGGCACCAGGAACAGGGCGAGGATCATCGCGGCCACCACGACGCAGGGCGCCAACCGGTAGACGACCGTGGTCGGCTGGGGGTCGACGAGCGTCTTGCCCCAGAGGCGGCGCAGCTCTCTGTAGGGCTGCAGCGGAGAGGGACCACGGCGCCCCTGCAGGCGGGCCTTGAGAGCCTGGATCGTGCCGGGAAGCAGCGGGGCCAGGGCGAGCCCGCCGAGGATCTGGATCGCTCCGGCGAGGGCGCTCATCCGATCGCTCCGATCCGCACCAGCACGAGCAGTCCCAGGAGCAGCGCGAGCAGATACCCGGCGTAGGCACGGACGCTGCCGGATTGCAGGCGACGGGCGACCAGGGCGCCGGCCAGCGCCCCGCGCTGCACCGGCCCGTAGAGCAGCGTGTCGAAGAGGTGCGGGATCTCGCCGCGATAGCGGATCGACTGGAGCTGACCGCCCGCACGCACCGCCTCGATCTCGCGCCGCGGTCGAAGGACCGACTCGAGGACCAGACGCAGCGGCTTCGTGAAGCTCGCCGAGCTCCAATTCAGCGAGGGCTCGACCTGCTGGCCACAGGCCCAGGCCGGCGTGGGAGCCGCCCGCCGGGAGCCGCGCAGGCGCCAGAGCGCCCAGGTCAGCCCAAGCAACCCGAGCAGGAGCCACGGCGAGGGAAGCGAGCCGGTTCCGGGGATGGAAAGGCCCGGTTCGACCGCCAGGCTCCGCGGCTGCGGAGCGAGTTCCGTCAGCGAGGGGATCAGCAGCCCGGGCGCCGCACCGAGGGCGACGCAGCAGCCGGCCAGGAAGACCGGCGCGGCCCTCATGCTCGGCGGCGCCTCGACCGCCGCCTCAGCCTCTGCCCGGCGGGGGGCGCCGAGCAGAACCAGCCCGACGACCTTGACGAAACAGAACACCGCGAGCGCCGCGGTCGCGGCCAAGCCCGCGGTCGCGAGGGCGCCGGCCAAGCCGAGCCCGAGGGAGGGCCCGAAGGCGACGTGGATCAACGCCTGCAGCGTCAGCCACTCCGAGGCGAAGCCGTTGAGCGGCGGCAGCCCGGCGATCGCCATCGAACCGACCAGGAAGGCCCCGCCCGTCCAGGGCATGCGGCGCAGCAGGCCGCCGATCCGGTCCAGCTCGAGCGAACCGACCGCGCGCTCGAAGGCGCCGGCCGCGAGGAACAGAAGCGCCTTGAACACGGCGTGGTTGAGGATGTGCAGGAGCGCGGCGGCGAAGGCGATCGCCGCCCAGGTCGCATCGCCCTGGGAGGCGAAGAGGATCGAGGCGCCGAGGCCGAGCGCGACGATCCCGACGTTCTCGATCGAGTGGAAGGCGAGCAGGCGCTTGAGGTCGTGCTGCACCAGCGCGTAGAGCACGCCGCCGAGCGCCGACAGCAGCCCCAGCCCGAGGACCACGAGACCGGCCCACAGGGGAGCCGGGGCGGCCCACTCGAAGAGAACGCGGATCAACCCGTACAGGGCGACCTTGATCATCACCCCTGACATCAGGGCGGAGATGTGGCTCGGCGCCACGGGGTGAGCTCGCGGCAGCCAGGAGTGCAGCGGCATGAGGCCGGCCTTGGTGCCGAACCCGACGATCGCGGCGACGACGATCAGCGCCTGCACGCTCGCGCCCTGGGCAGCGAGCGCAGCGGGGTCGCCGATCGCCCCGTAGTGCGCCAGGGCGAGCACGCAGATCCAGACGCCGGCGCCGCCGAGGTGGGTCACCGCCAGGTAGACGAAGACGGCGTGACGGACGGTGGCATCGCTGCGCCGCACCAGGATCGCGGCAGCCGGGACGAGCGTCATCAGCTCCCAGCAGGCAAGGAACGAGGAGGGGTCCCGCGCCATGACGACGCCGGCGAGGGCAATCAGGAACAAGCCGCTGAGGGCGACGAGGGCGCGACTACGGGCGACGCCCTCGAGGTAGCCACGGGCGTAGATCACGGCCGGCGCGGCGACCACCGCCAGAGTGGCAAGGAAGAAGCCACTGAGACCGTCGATCCCCAGCCCCGGGTCGAGGCTGTTTCGGAAGGCGGCGCCGAAAGCAGGCGCCCCGAACAGGATCAGAGCGCCGCCGGTGCCCAGCAGTGCGATGCCCGCGGCCTGAAGCGCGATCGCCGCAGTTAACGCCCGCGGAGCAATCGGCGCCAGCACCCCCGCGATCAGCAGGGCCAAACCCAGCGAAACGAGCAATTGGGCGGTCGCCGTGCTCAGCGCCGCTTGGCGCCAGCCTTGCGGCGGGTCGGTGGTGACTCGTCCAACTCGCCGAGCAGCGCCTGAGTTTCCTCCAGGTAAGAGCCGATCAACTGCTTGGCCGTCTCGAGCAGCTGAAAGATGCGCGGGTCTCGCACCCGGTAAAAGACATTCGTCCCTTCACGCCGAGACTCGAGTAGCCCCTGCCGGCGCATCGCGGCGAGGTGCTGGGAGGCCCCGCTGGAGTCGATCTCGAGCTCGCCTTGCAGCATGCCGACGGTCAGCTCGCCATCCCTCAACAACTCCAGGATGCGTACCCGGACTGGGTGACCCAGCGTCCGGAAGAAGTCCGCCTTGATCTTGTGGATCGGCTGTGGCGGTCCTGCCTGCGATTCAGACCCGGCTCGTGGTTTCCGCGCAGCAGCGGGCATTAGCTGCCCCCGGCCAGTACGCCTGCGTCCGCCATGTCACAAAGATAGCATATCTTAGAAAGTGTTAAGTTTATTGGAATTGAAGGAGTGGCAGGGACCGAAGGTGGGGGGTGCTAGCGACCGGCCACCAGGACCGAGGCGCGCCCGCCGCCGCCGACCAGCGCGCCGGATTCGAGCGTCCTCAGCGGAACGCGGACGGGGCGCGGGCTGATCAAGCGGGTCAGCGTGAAGTCGTAGGAGACGGCTTCCGATTCGGCGCGGCGAAAAGCGCCGGGCAGCAGGCGGGCGGCATTCGCGCGCGCCGCGGAGGCCGCGCCGACAAGGTCGATCTCGCGCAGGCGGGGCAGCGGCGGCGTCGCCGGTCGGGCGCCGAGGTAATAGCGCAGCGGCTGGCTGGCCGAGTAGCGCGGGGTGAGGACGACCTTGCCGGGATGCAGCGACCCGACCCGTGCCGCCGCGTTGCGCAGATCCTCACGCTGTAGGCGCGGCAGGCGGTCGATCTCGAGCGTGAAGACGAGGGCGCAGAGGCAGAAGGCCGCGCCGAGGGCGAGGCCGGCCGGCGCGGCGCGGCGGGCCGCGAATCCCGCGCCGAGCAGGATCGTCAGCGGCACGAACAGCGGGATCAGGTTGCGCCCGTCGATGTAGTCGGCGCCGAGCGCCGCGAGCGCCAGCGCCAGCAGCAGGCCGAGCCCGCCGACCAGCGCCGCGATCCCGCCGCCGCGCCGCTCCTCCTTGTCCCCGCCCCAGAGCAGCAGCGCCAGCGCGGCGAGCGCCAGCGCGGCGGGAACCGCGAGCGGGATCGGCCCCACCCCGCGGCTGCCGTGCTCGTCGCCGTTGTCCTCGCCGACCAGCTTCGCCCCTGCCCGCCCGAGGCGCTGGGAGAGCGGCTGGCGGGCGATCCAGGACGCGTGGGCGTTGCCCCGCTGGTGCAGGGCGATCGGCAGCAGCAGCAGGGCCGCGACGCCGATCGCCGCGACGGCCACGGCGACGCGGCGCCGATCGGCCGAGCCCCAGAGCAGCAGCGCCGCCTCGGGCACGACGACGAAGGCTGCGAAGTAGTGGGCCGCGAGCGCCAGCGCCGAGCAGATCGCCCACCAGGCGAGGTCGCGCCCGCCGCTCCCTCGCCGCGCCCGGGCGAAGAAGAGGAAGGAGAGCGCCGTGAGCAGGAGGACGAGCGCGTAGGCGCGGGCATCCTGGGAGAACCAGACCAGCACCGGGCCGACCGCGACGATCGCCGCCGCGAGCAGCCCGGCGCGGCGCGGCAGCGGCAGCGAGACCGCGCCGAGGTAGACGACCGCGATCGAGGCGGTCCCGAGGAGCGCCGACAGCGAGCGCAGACCCACCTCGCCGCTGCCGAACGGCTGCGCCCACAGCCAGGCGAGCAGGTAGTAGAGCGGCGGCGTCGACTCGCCGCGGACCGAGGCCGAGAGCGTGTCGAAGAGGCTCGGGTGGAGGATGCGGCCGACGGTCACCGCCTCGTCGTAGCGGTAGCTCTGCAGGTCGAGCGTGGCGAAGCGGAGGGCGGCGCCGAGCACGACGATTCCCCCGAGGACCACGAGGTGCGGCGAGACCGCCGCCATCCACCGTGAAAGGAAGTTGCGTCTCACGGTGGCCAAGCTTGCCGGAGAGAGCCTGCGACCGGCGTCCGGCTAGTGAGCCACCGCCGCCTGGCCGGAGAGCCGTTGATGCAGGGCGTCGCTGCGCTCGTTGAGCCCGGTGATCGAGACCGCGATCTCGTGGCGGCGGTAGTGCCCTTCGATCGCATCCACCGCGGCGATCGCCGAGGCGTCCCAGAGGTGGGCGCGGGAGAAGTCGACGATCACGTGTGGGGGGTCCTCGGCGTAGCGGAACGCTTCGATCAGCTCCTGGTCGGAGGCGAAGAAGACCTCGCCGTGGACCGAGTACAGGCAGCTGGACCCGTCCGGGTCGACCACGCGGTCGACCTGCACCAGGTGCGCCACCCGGCGGGCGAAGACCGCCATCGCGGTCAGCACGCCGGCGCCGACGCCGACCGCCAGGTTCTGGGTGGCGAGGGTGCCGGCGACGGTGACGGCCATGATCGCGGTCTCGCCGCGGGGCATCCTGCGCAGGGTCGAGGGCGCGACCGAGTGCCAGTCGAAGGTGGAGACCGCGACCAGGATCATCACGGCGACCAGGGCCGCCATCGGGATCACCGCGACGACGCCGCCGAGGCCGACGACGAGGATCAGCAGGAAGGCCCCGGCGGCGAAGGTCGAGAGCCGGGTGCGGGCGCCGCTGGCGCGCACGTTGATCATCGTCTGGCCGATCATCGCGCAGCCCGCCATGCCCCCGAAGAAGCCGGTGATCACGTTGGCGATGCCCTGCCCGCGCGACTCGCGGTCCTTGTCGGAGCCGGTCTCGGTGATGTCGTCGACCAGCTTCGCCGTCATCAGGGACTCGAGCAGCCCGACGACCGCCAACGTGAACGAGTAGGGAGCGACGATCGTCAGGGTCTGCAGCGAGAAGGGAACCCCCGGGATGCCGAGGATCGGCAGGGCGGCGGGCAGCTTGCCCTCGTCGCCGACCGTGGGAACGCCGATCCCCCCCGCCACGCAGGCAGCGGTCAGCAGGACGATCGCGACCAGCGGCGCCGGCACCGCCTTGGTCACCCGCGGCAGCAAATACATCACCGCAAGGCCGGCCGCTACCAGGATGTAGACCGCGGCGCCGCCGTCGGTCAGGTGGGGAAGCTGGGCGAGGAAGATCAGGATCGCCAGGGCGTTGACGAACCCGGTCATCACCGAGCGCGGCACGAAGCGCATCAGCTTGGCGACGCCGAGCGAGCCCTGCGCTATCTGGATCGCCCCGGCGAGGATCGTCGCCGCCAGCAGGTACTCGACGCCGTGCTCTTTGACCAGCGAGACGACGACCAGCGCCATCGCTCCGGTCGCCGCCGAGATCATCGCCGGACGGCCGCCGGTGAAGGCGATCGCGACCGCCATCGTGAAGGAGGCGAAGAGACCGACCCGCGGGTCGACCCCGGCGATGATCGAGAAGGAGATCGCCTCCGGGATCAGCGCCAAGGCGACAACCAGGCCGGCGAGCAGCTCGACCCGAAGCAGGTTGGCGGACGGCAGCTGGAGGCGGCGTTGGGACAGGATGCGCTCAGAGTTCTCGGTGATCGACTGGCCGGGTGCCTCGCCGATCTCGCCATTGGCGACGCGACAACCCTACATGAACGCCAGGCGTCGCCACCGTGCTTGCGATACCTTCGAGGCAGTGACCGACGGAGCAGCGGCCCCACTTGCGGCGAACAGAGAGGCGACCGAAGCCTGGAACGGGCCGCTCTACGAGCGCTGGATCGCCTTCCGCGACCTTGTCACCGCCGGCCTCGCCTCGCACGGCGAGGCGGCGCTCACGGCGCATCCACCGCCGCGCGGCGGGCGGGTGCTTGACATCGGCTGCGGCCTCGGCGACACCACGCGCCGCCTCGCCGGGCTGGTCGGTCCCGACGGTCACGCCCACGGCATCGACGTCGCCGAGCGGATGATCGACACGGCTGCCGAGGAGGCCCAGGAGGCCGGCGTGGAGAATGCGAGCTTCGCCGCGCTGGATGTGCAGGCACACCACTTCGAGCAGACCTACGACTACGCCTTCTCGCGCTTCGGCACGATGTTCTTCGCCAGCCCCGTGGCGGCGCTGCGCAACGTGCGGGAGGCGCTGCGGCCCGGCGGCGTGCTCAACATCGTCGTCTGGCGCCGCAAGCTCGACAACGGCTGGCTGCACCAGGCCGAGCAGGTGGTAGAGCGCCACCTCGACGAGCCCGAGGAGAGCGACGAACCCACGTGCGGGCCGGGGCCGTTCTCGATGCAGAATGCCGACACGGTGACCGACGTCCTGCTCGGCGCCGGCTTCGGCGAGATCGAGCTGCGCCGCTACGACCATCCGATCAAGATCGGCGAGGACCTCGACCACGCGGTCGCCTACGCCGAGGCGCTCGGCCCGGCCGCCGAGCTGCTGCGGCTGTGGGGGGACCGGGCAAACGAGATCCGGCCGCGGATCGAGGCCGAGCTGCGCGAAGCGCTGACCGAGTTCGCGACCGACAACGGCATCGTCGGCCCGGCCTCGAGCTGGCTGGTCAGCGCCCGGGCAGGCGCCTGACGCCCTCAGGCCGACTGCAGCTCAGTCGACATCGGGATCCGCGACCGGCGACCGCCGCCCAGCCTCGCTCAGATCTGCCGCCAGCCGGTTCCAAGTGATAGCCAGTCCCACCGGCGTCGCCGCAAGCTTCAACTCCTCGCCCATCGCCGCCAGCAGGCGCTCGACGCTGGATTCAAGGACGACGAATTCGGCGTGTCAGTGAGCAGGCTCGAGCCCGGCGATCATCGGGAAGTGACGAACGTTGGTGGTCAGTAGATCGGCCTCGAGCAGCAGCGCGGTGGCGGCGATCAGGTAATCGGCGGCGTCGATACCGCCGTGGGAGCGGCGATGGCGCTGGGCCAGGGAGCCGGCGGCAAGGTCGCAGGTCCGCGGCTCGGCGTCGCCGCGCCGCCCGGCGGACTACGGGATGGAGGCGCGGTTCTCGCAGCCCCGGGCGCGATCGTGCCCGCCGCCGCCGACGCAGATGTCATTGCCGCCGCGGCCGTAGAGCCGATCGTTGCCGCCGCGGCCGAGCAGCACATCATGGGTGCCGTCGCCGATAAGCACATCGGGGCCGGGCGAGCCCTCGATCTTCTCGACGCCGGCCGTGATGCGGCCGGCGTGGCAGCCGGCGACGTCGGGGTCGAGCACCGGGCCGCCGATCGTCGCCCTGACGAAGACGCCGCCGTTGCGCACGCGGGCGAATGAGGCGCTGTCGTTCGGCCCCGGGCCACCGTCGAAGACGTCGCCGTCGCAGGGCTGGCCGCCGATCAGCAGATCGTTGCCGGGGCCGCCGATCATCCTGGCGGGGCCGCTGTCCTTGCGCGGATGGAAGATGTTGACGCCGTAGAGGACGTCGTCGCCCCCGCCGCCTTCCAGCCTGTCGGCGGCGTGGTCGTCGCCCGCGTAGAGGACGTCTCCTCCCCTGCCGCCGCGCAGCGTGTCCGAGCCTCTGCCGCCGTCGAGCGTCGAGGAAACGCGGGCGGGGACGCTGCCGCCGACCGTGAGCGTGTCGTCTCCGCCGCCGAGCGCGGCGAGGATCGAGTCGACCCGACCCCGGCAGGAGACGGCGTCGCCCGCGGGCGACCCGCTGCAACGCGTCGAGCCGGGGTCGCCGGAGACGACGGGCGCGCCGCCCGGCGCGCGGCGAACGCTGTAGGCGCCCTGCCCAAATCCGATCACGGCCGCGTCGGCGCCTTCGCTTCCGGTGACGATCAGGCTGCTCTGCCCGTCGATGCTTTCGTAGAGCTCGACGGCGGTGCCGTCGGCGCCGGCGCCCGCTCCACAGGAGCTCTCCGCGGCGAAGCCGCCCGCGCACTGGTCGGATCCAGGCCCGCCGAAGGCCTCGTCGCCGGGTCCGGCGGCGAGCAGGCGGTCCTCGCCGGGACCGCCGTCGAGTCGATTGGCGGTCGCCGCGTCGCCGATCAGCGTGTCGGCGCCGGAGCCGCCGACTGCGTCCTCGATCCCGTGCAGGCGCTCGGACTCGGCTCCGACGACCTTCTGCGCCCCGAGCTCGACGGTCACCGCGCCGCCGGTGCCGGCATAGGAGGCGATGTCGTGCGCGCCGGCGCCGCCGTCGATCCGGTCTCGGCCGGGGCCGCCGGTGAGGACGTCGAAGTCGCCCGGGCCACCGAAGAGCGCGTCGTCGCCGGGGCCGCCGTTGACCCGGTCGCCGTTCCCGGGGCCGCCGTCGACGGTGTCGTTGCCGGTTTCGCCGAAGAGGCTGTCGCCGCCCGCGCCGCCGTCGAGACGGTCGGAGCCGCGTTCCCCGTACAGAACGTCGTCGCCGCCGTCGCCGGAGAGCGAGTCCTTGCCCCGGCCGCCGTGGATCGCGTCGTCGCCCGGGCCGCCGCAGACGACGTCGTTGCCCCCTTCCCCATAGATCGTGTTGTCGCCGCCGCCGGCGACGATCACATCGGGACCCTTGGTGCCGACGATCCGGCGGGCGTTGGAGACGATCGTCGCCCGCTTGCCCTGGCAGCTCGGCGTGGCCGCCGCCGGCTCGGGCGACGGCAGACCGGCGACAGCCGCGAGGGCGATCGCGGTGAGGGCGGCGCGGAGCGCCGCGCGACGAAGTCGTGGGGTGTGGTCGGCTCGCATGAGCTCTGGAGGCAGGTGCTCGGATTGCGCTTCAGGGCGCGACTCGGGGTCCCGGCGCGCCCTCACATAGATGATCGGCGGCGTCCGCCGACGGCTTGAGGTGGGCCGCCGCAACGCCCGGCGAGGCTCCGATCCTTCCTCCGGGCTTTAGTGTTCAGCCTCTGGTTGGACGAATCTCGTAGGGGGCTTCTCGAACAAGTGTGCTGTCATGGATGTGATGACGGCCGAAGCACGAAACAGGCGAGTCCGACTCTGGGCGCCGGCGCTTTGCGTCGCGGCCCTCCTGGCCTCGGCCGTTCCCGCCGGCTCAGCCGCCGGGTCCAGCCCGTTCGAAGGGGGCTCGCAGATGAGCCTCGTCTTCATGCGTCCGACGGCGCGCGTCGTCGGCTCGGAGGCACTCGTCTCGGTCAAGTGCGTCGGCTCTCGGAACGCTGTCTGCAGCGGCACGGTGAGCATCTCGGTCGCGCACCGCCGGCACCAAACTCCGTTCTCGGTCAGCGGCGGGAGCCGTCAGAGCCTCGCCGTGCCGGTCGGGCCCCGCAGGGCCGTCGGCAACGCACCCGGCAGGGCCGTGGCGAGCACGGCTCAGCCCAGCGGCGGCTACGTGCGCATCAGAGAAGCACTGCGCTTCCGGTAGAGAACCGCGAGGCGCTGCCCGCGGACCGGACCGGCCGATCAGCGTCGGGGCGGCTGCCTGGCCAGATGCCCGAGCGCCACGCTGAGCTGCTCGGCAAACCGATCCGGATGGGTATGTGCCGGCGACCGGCCTTCTCTCGATCGGCCGTTCAGCGCGGCTCTGTCCACCGCCCTTGGAGAGATACCCGCCGCCAGCGCCCATATCTGCCAGAGGCACAGCATCGTCACCACGAGCGACGCGCAGCCCGCCGGGGTCTTCATGTAGGTCAGCAGGTACCCGACCCGGCGCGGCGCCGCGACGACGCGGCCGACGATGTTGCCGACTGGCACGTGCCACGGGTCCACGGTCCGGTTCGCGTCGCCCTTCGTCGTGATCGTGCCGTTGGGCTCGATCGCGATCAGGCGGTGGCTCACAACCGTGCCATGCTCGATGAACGAGATGACGTCCCCCACCCGGTACTGACCCTCTCTTACGATGACCGCGCTTTCAGATGGGATGGTCGGGGACATCGACCCGGTGTGTACGACGTACGCCCGGTAGGGCAACGCGCCGGCCTCGTACAGCACAACCGCAGCCGTCGACAAAAACAGGACGAGCGCCACTGCGACAGAGGCCGGCCTCGGCAGCTTCAACCTAGCGGTCCCCTCTTTGGCCACATTGACATTTCATCCGTGCTCGCCGCCCCCGGGGAGGGTGCCGCGCGCAGGACAACGTATCGCGCGACACCCCCTGGGGCGGCTATAGAGCCTGGTGTCTATCGGGTTCTCACTTCGCGGTCGGCGTCTGCCTCGAAACTACGGTTTGACGCCCACCTGCGTTGCGACGACCTGGTACGGCAGGCCGTTGCCGTTCCAGTTTTCTTCCGGTTCTTCAGGCGGGTAGGTGTTCCACGGCTGTTCCTGCTGGGCGTTGCCTATGCCGCCTTTGTACGTCGTGTAGCCGAACGTGAATTTGAAGTAGCTGCCCGCCCCAGGGCTGATGTTGGAGCCGATCTTGTACTTCTCCATCAGCGGCCAGCAACCCGACGGGCTGAATTCTTCCGTCGAGTACTGCACCGATCCGCAATATCCGGATGCCGGCGGCTGGTTGTCGTTCAGGTTGGCGGAGTGGAACAGGGCGCCGCCACCGTTGGCCAGCGTGACTTCGCCGTAGTGGCCGAGGTTGTTGAGCGCATGCAGCGCTTCGGAGTTGAACACGACCCAGACATCCTGCGGGTTGTGGCCGACGTTTTTGTATTCCACCGTGGCCGTCTGCGGGTCTCCGGGCAACAGGTATTTGAAGTTGAAGTTCAGTCCGTTGGCCCCGGTACCGCCCGACGTATGGACGCGTATCGAACCCGTGGTTCCTTTGATTTCGCCTTCCTTCGAGTCGCTGAAGTAGGCACCGGTCACGCCGGTCGCCATCACGACCAAGGCGCCCAGGACCAGCAGCGAAGCACCCAGGGCACCGAACCTCACCTTTATTGCGCCACTCAAGACGTCACCTCCATGTCGTATCTGTTCGATCGACGTCGGTTTCGCCATTTGCTCCCCGCAGGCCGGGCGACCAGATTGGGCCAGACGGTTCAATGCATCGCCACTTTGGCGGCGAACGTACCAGTAAGTTTCGATATAGGAATTGCTGGAGACTAAAGAGTTAGGTAGGTTTTGCCGGTATTTCTTCGTAGGCCTTTCGTCCAGGCTGGTGTGTAACTCCGCATGCATGGCGGGCTTAGCCGGGTGGAGACCACAGAGCGAGGGGCGGTTCGCGCCAGTGTGAACCTGGTCGAATTTCAACCGCGACCCGGGCGCGGATGACCTGTAGAGGTCGGCGGCTCATTGTGACTACATTCTGCTAAGGTGGTCACATGCGTGAGATCGGAGTCCGTGAGTTGAAGGCCAGCCTGAGCGCCGTCCTCCATTGGGTCGACGAGGGTGAGCAGATCCGTGTGACCCGCCGCGGACAGGCCGTCGCCGAGATCGTTCCGGTCGGCTCGCGGCGGCACGACGAGGGCCTACGCGCCCTGGTGGCCGAGGGCAGGGTCACCCCCGCCGCGCGCGCTCGGCCACAGCGAGCACCACGCCCGCTGAATGCCGGACGATCGGCCTCGCAGATCGTCCTGGAAGAGCGCGACGCCGAGCGTTGATGCTCTACCTCGACGCGAGCGCGCTGGTCAAGCGCTACGTGAAGGAGGAGGGAAGCGATCTGCTCCTGCAGGCGATGGACGAGGCAAGCGCCTGGTCGATCTGCCGGATCGGCTTTGTGGAGACCTTCCGAGCCGTCGCGATGGCAGCCGGGCGCCGTGGAGCCAAGAGGGTTGAGGCCGATTGGCCCTCCTTCGATGTGGTCGAGGTCGACGCGGCGCTCTCAGAGCACGCGGCCCGACTGACGCTCGAGGCTGAGCTGCGCAGCCTCGACGCGCTCCACCTGGCGTCGGCGCTCGTGCTGCCACAGCGAAACTTGACCGTCGCCACCTGGGACACGCGACTGCACAGCGCGTCCCGCGAGCACGGCCTGCAGACGCTCCCGAGTGCGCTGCCCAAATAGCCGGCGGATCGTGGCAAGCCTCTCAGGGAAACCTCATACGGCGCCAAGCCGAGCCCCCATGTCTGGTTCGCCAAGCAGAACCTGCCGCCGATCGTCTACGAGGGCCGGCTCAACCCGAACCTCAGCGACGGGCCCGAATGGGGCGCGACGGTCAACAACGCGGTGCGGGTCTGGCGCTCGGGGATCGGCGTCGACCGCCGCGGCAACCTGATCTACGCCGTCGCCAACTACCAGACGGTCGGCTCGCTGGCGGAAATCCTCAAGCGGGCCGGCGCCGTGCGAGCGCTCGAGCTGGACATCAAGGGTCGGGATCGAACGGCTGCAGCGGGACGCAAGCTCCCGCGGGCCCCGCGGCGGCGGGGATGTAACGAGGTTGTGAAAGCCTGTGCCGATGGACTGGTCGCTGCTACACACGCTCAACGACTTCCTCTTCCACCACGATGCGGTCGAGGACCCGGTGCTGTTCTACGTCAACGCCTCCGAGGCGCTGTTCGTCGCGACGCTGGCGATCGTCTCCCTGGCGGCGCGCGGCGAGCGCCACGCGGGCTGGCGGCAGGCCACCGTGGCTGCCGTCCTCAGCGCCGCCGTGGCATTGGCGATCGGCCAGGCGATCGCCGACATCGTCGACCGCGTCCGGCCCTTCGTCGCCGACCCGCATCAGGTCCACCTCTTCGCCGCCCACGCAGCCGACTCGGGCTTCCCCAGCGACCATGCGACCGCCTCGTTTGCGATTGCGGTGGCGATCTTCCTGCGCAAGCGCGGCTGGGGCACGTTCGCGCTGGTCGCCGCCACGGCGCTCTCGGTCGGCCGCGTCGCGGTCGGCTACCACTTCCCGACTGATGTGCTCGCCGGCGCCGCGCTCGGAACCGCCGCCGCGCTGCTGCTCTGGATTCCCGCCCTGCGGCGCCGAGTCGACGCGTTCGCCGACCTGCTCGGCCGCCCACTCGACCGCCTGTTCGCCTGGGGCGCGAAGCGCTTCAGCTTGTCGGCCGCGAACTCTGACTGAACGCGTTTAGCCGAGCGCCCAGAGCAGCATCGGGGCGGGAACCAGGGCGTAACCGGCGCGGCGTTCGAAGCTGTCCTTGGTCGCAACCGCCACAGGACGTCCCGGGAAGGCGCGGGGAATCGCCGCCACCCGGCGCAGATCCGGGGTTGCCTGGTACTTGACCTCGACCAGCCCGGGAGCCGAGCGCGGACCACAGACGAAGTCGATCTCCCCGGCTCGGCGCGTCTGCCAGACATGCAGAGACGACGGCGCATCGAAGCCTTCGAGGCGTGAGGACGGCGCCTCGTAGCGGTGATAGAGCGCCAGCGCAACCACGTTCTCGACCAGAGCGGGCACATCCGCGGCCAAGCCCGGGGCCAGATCGTGGGCAACGGAGCACAGGAGCGGATCCCCGAAGTAGAGCTTCTTGTCTTTCGACAGCGCCTCTGAGTCCGAGTCGCTGCGCCAGAAGTAGGCGATGAGAAGGAAGTAGGCGGAGGCGAGGAACTCGACGTAGTCGTGCACGGCCGACCGTCCGGGGGAGGGACGCGGATCGATGGACATCTCCTTCGACATCCGCGCCCAGCTCGTCTTCGATCCAAGCGATCGCAGCACGCGCTCCAGCAGCGCGTGTGCGGCCGGGCGGCTCGCGCGCGTGCGCTGAATCTCGCGCAGCATCGAGTCGTAAGCGATCTTCTTGGTATCCCCGGAGGGCTCGCGCGCACCCCCGATTGCCTCGGCGACCGCCGCCGGCAGGCCGCCGAAACGCAGATAGAGGTCGAGAGCCTCGCGCAGCTGCGGCAGGTGGATACGCATGTCCTCCATCGCCTCCCAGCCCGCGTCTGAGACGATCCACTCGACTGTTCGGCCAGGCGACTCGGGCACACCGGTAGAAAGCGCCCGCGCGAATGCCGCGAAGCTCTGGGGAAAGATGCTGTGGTCCTGTCCCGCCCCGCGCCGCCCCGGCAGCCGTTCGGCGACGCCCTCGCGAAGGTCTATCGCCGAGGATCCGGTGCAGACGACCACATCTCGCTCCAGCGTCCCGTCGTCCCAAAGGGACTTGATCACGGTCTGCCAGCGATCGACGAACGTGACCTCGTCCAGCAGCACCAGGCCACGCCCGCTGCCACGAGCCATCGCGCGTGCCCGCTTGATCGTCTCGGCCACAGCGGCGAGTCCCTGGCCTTCCAGCAGTTCCAGGGTCAGGTAAAGGACCTCCCTGCGGTCGAACCCCTCGTCGAGCGCTCGCCTGGCCAGAAGCTTCAGGTCGGTGGACTTGCCGACCTGCCTGGGACCGCGGAGGGTGTGCAATCCGGCCCTGCCGAGGTCGATCTCGGCCACGAGGTCGGCCGGCAGCCGCCGCGGTTGGCTCTTCAGCCGCCGAAGGTGGGGATCGCGCTCCTCCCAGCCCACGCCGGTCCACCACGGGTTCTGCTCAGCTATCTGCGCATCCGAGAGCGACATGCGTAATAAGTAGCCATTATAGCGCTTCTATCAGCAATATAAGCCACATACATTGGCCACAAGCGGGGCGGCCATCCCGGAGCGGCGATACCGCTCAGTCGAGCAGCCGGCCGGGCTTCACCTCGAGGGCGTTCGCGAGGCGAATCACGGTGGACACCTGCGGATCGCGCTTGCCGCCCTCGATGCGGCTGACCTCGGTCGCGTGGACGCCGCTGCGTTCGGCTACCTGTTCCTGCGTCAGGCCGAGCCGTTCGCGCGCCTCGCGCAGGTTGGTTCCGAGACCGGCCATGCCGGGATCGTCTGCGCTGGGAGCGGTAACCGCCATAGGAAACTTCACAAGACATCCACTAGGCTCGCGTTTCCCCCATGTCGCCGACCGCCAGACGGCAGGAAGAGGGCCGATCCCGACCCCGAGCGCAAGCGGGCCGAGATCGGCCCCCATGTGCGCGGGGTTTAGCCGTGCTTTGCGACACGCAGGGTCGGGCTGACCTGCGCAACTTGCGCGATCTGCATCTGCTCTCACCCCCTCCCGTGGGACGCCCCGACGGGATCGTCGAGAAGAACAATGCTAAGGAAGGCTCTAGTAGCAAGGCATTCGCCTGACGTCAGGCAAATGCCTTGCCGTTTACCACCTATGCTCTATAGCTGCTGACTACCCCATTGATCACAGAGCGAGCGAGGAGGCCCCAGGCAAATGGTGCGGAAGCTAAGAGAAGCAGCGAAACGGATTCGTAAGCGAGCCATTGAGGATGCAGTCCCATTCGCAGTAGCCCACGCCACGCGGGTGGACATCTTGTGCTACCTGAACGAAAGACCCCGCAGTCCCAGTGAACTGTCGAAGCTGCTCGGCCTGCCGATGAGCACGATCGAACATCACATCAAGGAGCTCGTGGAATCCGATTCGATCGAACTCGCCTGGACTGCCCAGGTGCGCAATGCGACCGAGCACTTCTACCGGGCGGTCGAGATCCCGTTCTACAACAACGACGAAATGTGGGCCATGCCGTTCGAGATCCGTCAGGAAATTTATGGCCTGATTCAACAGGCTAGCTCGGCGGAGTTCCTGGCCGCCTTTCGGGCCGGAAAAGTGAGTGGTGATCCGCTCACCTGGCTATCGTGGAAATGGTTCAATCTCGACACCAAAGGCCGTGAGGACATGGCCGAGGAGGACGCTCGCACGTGGGAACGCCGTGCGGAAATAGAGGAGGAAGCACTTAGCCGTTGCGAGTCAACCGGCGAGGAGCCGTCCTCCTACATCGTCTCGTTGATGTCCTACCAGCGCTGCCGCAGGTGGGAGGGCAATCCCGCCCGGTCCGACGCGGCCACAAGGTGGCCTCGCCAGGAAAATACCTGACGCCAGGTAATCCCTGTTCGAGAACTAGGTACAGACTTTGGAGTTCCTATCTGCAACCGTTCACTACTTCAAAAGGAACCGATCGCTGATCGCAGCGGCCTGAACGGAAGGATGGACCCCATGCCAAGAAGGAAGCGACGCAAGAACGCCCGGCCGCGGCTGGAACCGCTGATCGACCTCAACTTCCTCAAGGCGCTCGACCATGAGCTGCGGCAGCACATCCTGCTGGCCGCCCTGACGGACGAGGTGAGTCCCATCGGGCTGTCGAAGTCGCTCGGCGAGGCACTGAGCCAGGTCAGCTACCACGTGAAAGTGCTGCGCGACGACTGCGGTGGCATTCTCCTCCGAACCCGCACCGAGCAACGCCGCGGGGCGCTCGAGAACTTCTATCGCGCCAACCTCGAGGCGCTGCGGCCGGCGGAGTCGGTGGCGCAGATCTTCGCTCTCCTCGATCCCGAGCCAGCCTGGGACCCAGCCCAGCTGAGCGCGCTGGTCGACATGCTCGAAGATGCCTCGAAGGCCCGGCGGGAGGACAAATGAGCGACAGCGGGGCCTGGCCCGGCCACGACCTGCGGGTCGTCGAAAGCGCGATGCTCGAAATGGCGGTGGAACTCCACCCCACGCACCTCTCGGCGGAGGGCCTGCTGCAGAGGATCGTCAGCAAACGCGCCGATGCGCTCGAGATCGAAACGGCAAGACAGGCGATCGCGAACCTGCGGGAGTCCGGCGTCTTCCACGAGCACGACGACGGGCTCCTCGAGCCGACACGACCAACACTGCGAACGGCCGGCCTGCTGACCGGGGCTCTCGGCTGCTGACAGCGTCGGCGGGCCACGCGGCGCACCCGTGGATAGCCCGGATTCGCTACTCAGTCGCCGGACGCACGCCCATGCCTCAGTGCCTCACGCGTCGCGTATAGCGCAGGCAGAGCAGCCGTGTCCTTCGGCCGCCCCAGGCTCTCCTTCGAGGCGATCAGTTCGTCGATCGTCAGCACGCGCACGGAGAGGTCGCCGAGTTCGAGCTCAATCGTGGCGACATTCTCGAAGGCGCCGATCGCCTCTGCGTTCGGGACGATGTCGATCGGCCCGGCTTCGGTATCGAAGCGCCGGCTCCGCCAGCCGAGGAAGTCGGCGCCTTCCAACTCAGTGGGCAAATCGTTGCCGCGCACACGCGCATCGAGGTCGTTGAGGGCCGCGGCGAGGCGATCCGCGTTGTCGAGATCCCGCCGTGGCATCACATCGAGATCCGCCGTGACCGAGGGGGCTCCCTGAAGCCAAGCAGCCAACGCCCCGATCACGTAAAAGTCGACTTCGTGCTCGACGAGCGCACGCAGGAGCTTCTCGGGATCGAACTCGGTCATTGCGGTCCCCCGTCTCCCGCCAACTCACGCAGGCGTGCATACCTGGATAGGGAGCGCAGCCGCTCTAGTGGAGTTAGAGCGAGCAGCGATTGCGCCAGCTCGACGTCATGGGGATCGGGGGCGATCTCCGCGCTGATTCCCACCCGCCGTCCACATGCGGCTGCGATCCGTTCGAGGGTGCTCCACGACGGAACCGCGGCGCTGCGCTCGTAGCGGGCGATCGCCGGCTGCGAGGTGCCGGCGCGCCGCGCCAGCTCCCTCTGAGAGAACCCAGCGGCGAACCGCATCTCCCGCACGACCGCGTCAGGCGAATTCCTGGCCATTTCCGGATGATACCTGATCGAGTATCGACGCTCCGGAAGGTCTGTCACCGTGTCACTTAAAGAGAGGCAAGACGCGAACACGATCAGAAGGAGACCCGTGCGACAGATACGCAAGCGACTCACCTATGCAAACGTCACTGCGACCATCGCCCTGTTCATGGCGCTCGGCGGCGCCACGGCGATCGCCGCCAGCCGGCTTCCGCGCAACAGCGTCGGCCCCAGGCAGCTGCAGCCGAACGCGGTGAGGACCGGGTTCCTCGACAAGAACGCGGTGCGCACCGGCAAGATCGCCTTCGAAGCCGTGCGGGCCGGGAAGATCGCCAAGAACGCGGTCGTCACCAACCGGCTGCGCGACGGCGCCGTCTCCGGCGCCAAGCTGGCCAACCAGGCGGTCGGTACCGGCAAGCTCGGCAACGAATCGGTGCAGACCGGAAAGATCGGCTCCGGCGCGATCAGCACCGGCAAGATCGAAGACGACGCGGTCACCGGGCCGAAGGTGAAGGAGTCGACGCTCGACCAGGTGCCGAGCGCCGCCGAGGCCGACAAGGTCGGCGGCCACAGCGCCGCGTGTCCGGGCGGTATGAGGGCGGTCGCGGGGCTCTGCGCCGACACGGATCCGCGCGCCGGCGCCGAATGGAAAAACGCGGCCAAAGACTGCGCTGACGAGCAGGCGCTCCTTCCGAGCGTCGGGCAGTTGCTCGCGCTCAGCGCAAGCCTGGGCAACGTCAGCACTGGCGCCGGCGAATGGACGGACAGCTTCTACGTCACCTCGACCGGCGAGGAACGCGCGGTCACCGTGACCGGCGAAGGCTTCTTCGGCTACTACCCCGCGACGAGTAGCGAACCGACCTACCGCTGCGTAACCCAGCTACTCCGCTAAAAGCAGGCCGACGGGCCGATTTCCCACGACATGCGTGGGTTTTCGGCCCGTCGGCCGCGGTGCGGGGCTATTGTCGGGGGCGATGAGCGAGGCGCGAACCGTGGCGCTGTCCTGGAGCGGAGGCAAGGACTCGGCGCTCGCGCTCTGGGCGCTGCGGCAGGAAGGGGTCGAGCCGGCGTCGCTGCTGACGACGCTGACCGAGGACTACGACCGGATCAGCATGCACGGGGTGCGCGGCGAGCTGCTGCGCGCCCAGGCGGCGGCAACCGGGGTCGAGCTGGTCGAGATCGGCATCCCGGCCGCCTGTCCGAACGAGGTCTACGAGCAGCGGATGGCCGCCGCGCTCGCCTCTCCCCCGCTCGCCGATGTCCCGACGATCGCCTTCGCCGACCTCTTTCTCGAGGACATCCGCGCCTATCGCGAAGAGCGGCTGACCGGCGCCGGCCGCGAAGCGCTCTTCCCGGTCTGGGGACGCGATACCGCGGAGCTCGCGCGCGAGTTCATCGCCGCCGGCTTCGAGGCGGTTCTCGTCTGCGTCGACCCGGCGCAGATCGACCCCTCGTTCGTCGGGCGGCCATTCGACGAAGAGCTGCTTGCCGACCTGCCTGCGAGCGCCGACCCGTGCGGCGAGAACGGCGAGTTCCACACCTTCGTCCACGCCGGCCCGATCTTCGAGCATCCGATCCAGGTCGAGCCAGGCGAAACCGTGACCCGCGACGGCTTCGCCTTCCAAGACCTGCTGCCGAACGGCGATACGGCCGCGGCGAGTGGTCACTTTGCCCCCGAATACGCTGGCAAAGTGTTCAGCGGCTAAGCAGCCTCGGCTTCGATGCGGCCCGAGTCGACCGCGGCCTGGAGCGCCGCGTAGTCGCGTTCGCTCTGGTCGGCGTAGGCCTCGGCGAAGGCGGTCATCGCGCGGTCGAACGACCTGCCCTTGCCAAGATAGGCGGCGATCGCGATGCGGTCGCCGCCGCGCGCGTGCGCGTGGGCCAGGGTCATCCCGCAGATCTCCGCGTAGGCGCCGAGGCCGCGTCCATCCATCGCCTCGACCTTCGCCGAGGCCTTCCAGTCCCAGAGCTGGCGCACGTAGAAGTCGCGCCGCGCGCCGTCGACCCCCTCGACCCGCACCCAGCCGAGCATGATGTCGCTGGTCGCCTGCATCAACCGCTGGCCGTGGGCGACCCGTTCGCCCTGCAGGTCGAAGCGGCTCGGCGCCGCGTAGGGCTCGAGCACGGAGCGCTGCGCTTCCTTGACCTGGAGGAACAGCGGGTCGCCGGCGTCGCGCCCCAGCATCAACACGATCCAGGCGCGCGTGCCGACGCTGCCGACGCCGACCACTTTGAAGGCGACGTCGACCAGGCGGTAGCCGTCGAGCACGACCTGGTGCTCGACGTCGAGCGAGTCGCGGTAGTCGGAGAGGACGTCGAGGACGACGCTCTCGATGTCCACTCCGGGCGCTTCCTCCTCGGCCAGGTCGGCCGCCCGCACGATCAGCGGCGGGTCGCTGACGATGCGCGGCTCGCCGTCGACCGTTTCCGTCAGCTTGGCGAAAGCGCGGTCGCTGTCCTTGGCCCGCGCCTTCGCCACGCCGCGTTCGAAGCGCCGCCGCTGCGCGGCGCCCGCCTCGGACCCCCAGCGGGCGGCGATCGACTCGGCGTCGAGCTGCTGGTACCAGGACGCGAGGTTGCCCATCGTCGCCAGCCGTCGCATCGTCTCGCGGTATTCACGCGCCGCGGCCTCGACGATCCGCGCCCGCTCGCGGTCCGAGCAACCGCGCTCGCGCGCGGCGAGCGAGAAGCTGGCGACGAGCCGCTTGACGTCCCACTCCCACGGCCCCGGCAGCGTCTCGTCGAAGTCGTTGAGGTCGAAGACCAGGCGCCGCTCGGGCGACGCGAAGCCGCCGAAGTTGGAGAGGTGGGCGTCGCCGCAGAGCTGCGTCTCCAGGCCCGAGGCGGGCGTCCCGGCGAGATCGGCGGCCATCACCGCCGCGGCGCCGCGGTAGAAGGCGAAGGGCGAGACGAGCATGCGTCCGTAGCGCAGCGGCACCAGGCGGCCGACCCGGGAAGAGGCCTGGCGCTCAAGCAGGTCGACCGGGTCCGGCCGCTCGGCCGCCGGCCGCCACTCGCCGTGGCTCGAGCGCGGCGCGCGCTCCCGCGCCGCCTTGCCCGCCGCCGCGCGCTCCTCCGGGGAGCCGGGATGTCGCTGGACCGAGGACTCCACCGCTCAGGCGGGCAGCGGCCCGGCAGCCGGCGGGTCGGGAGTGGACTGGAGCTCGTCGAAGCGCCGCGTCGGCAGTCGCCGGGTCGCCCAGAACGAGGCGACGGTGAGGAAGCCGGCGAAGAGGAAGGCGAGCTTCAGCGCGTTCAGTTGCGCGTCTTCGTAGTGCCCGACCAGCGAGTCGACGGTCGCCGGGTCGAGCCCGGCCGCCTCCCCGCCGGCCCGCACTTCGGCCGCCGGGACGAAGCTGCCGCCGGCGCTGAGCCGCGTTTCGAGCTGGTTCGAGACGTCCTTGGAGATACTCGGATCGCCGGCGACGTTTGCGGTGAAGGCGCTCAGCAGGCCGGTGATCACGATCGCGCCGAGCAGCGCCGTGCCGAGCGAGGAACCGAGCTGCATCGCCGTGTTCTGCAAGCCGCCGGCCTCGCTGCGGTCGTCGTCCCCGACCGCCGACTGGACGACGTTGCCGAGCTGGGAGACGACCAGGCCCATGCCGACCCCCAGCACTCCCATCGCCGCGAGGAAGGAACCGTTGTCGAGCTGCGGCTCGATCGTCGACAGCAGCATCACGATCGCGACCAGGACGATCAGCAGCCCGGCCCGCACGAGCGGACGCGGCGCGAAGCGCTTCGCCAGCGCCGAGCCGGCGATCGCGGCGAGGAAGAGCCCGGCCGAGGCGGGCAGCATGCGCACGCCGGTTTCAAGCGCGTCGAGCCCCTGGACGATCTGCAGGAAGAGCGGGATCGTGAAGAAGATCCCCATCAGGATCAGGTTCTGGGCGAGCAGCATCGAGACGCCGCCGCGCAGCGCCCGGATGCGCAGCAGCGGCAGGTGGACGAGCGGGTCGAGGCCGCGCTCTTCGCGCCGCCGCTCCCAGGCGACGAAGCCGGCGAGGACGAGCCCCCCGGCGCCGATCACGAACGGCGTCAGCGAGAAGCCGAACGGCTCGATCGGCGAGGCGGCCGGCGCCAGCCATCCCCAGTTGCTCGCCTGCAGGACGCCGAAGACGATCAGCGCCAGGCCGGAGGCGGAGAGCACGCTGCCGACCCAGTCGAGGCTCGGCGCCCCGCGCTCGCGCGCCGGCTCGCGGATCATCCGCGTGCCGAGCAGGATGCCGATCGCGACGACGACCTCGCCGACGAAGACGACGCGCCAGCTGAAGTCGGTGGTCATCCAGCCGCCGAGAATCGGGCCGACCGCGATGCCGGCGCCGGCGACGCCGCCGAGCACGCCGTAGGCGATCGCCCGGTCGCCGCCCCTGTAGCTGCCGGCGATCAGGGCGACCAGGGCCGGCAGGACGAGCGCCGCGCCGATCCCCTCGAGGATCGACCAGCCGAACATCAGGCTGGGCACGCTCCACGAGGCCGCGGTGAGCGCCGAGCCGCAGCCATAGATCACGAGGCCGATCGTGAAGGCGCGCCGCCGCCCCCAGAGGTCGCCGAGCTTGCCGCCGGTCAGCATCAGCCCGGCCATCACCAGCGCGTACAGCGCGATCACCATCTGGATCGTCGTCACCGTGGTGTCGAAGTCTTCGACCAGCTGCGAGATCGCGACGTTCATCACCGCCTGGTCGAGGACCATGAGGAACTGCGCCGCCGCAAGCACCGCGAGGATTCCCCACTTGGCCACATGGGGAAGCTAGCGCGATCGGGGTGAAAGCGCCAGCGCAGCCCCAAACCGGCCGCGGTCGAGCTTTGGGCTGCTATGCGGATCAAACCTCGACCGCGCTACTGACCTCCTTGGGCGCTGAGGCTGAACTGGACCTGGCCGTCGGCGACGGTCGCGTCGAGCTGTTTGTCGTCCAGCATCTCGGCCGCGGGCCGATCGAGGCGCACCTCGACGTCCTCGCCCTCGACCACTTTGTCCTCCGGCGGCGCGTCGTCGACGATCGAGACCGCGAGGCCGGTGCCGGCGTCGCCGTCGCCATCGGCGCTCTGCTGGGCGGTGATCCTGAACGCGGCGCTGTCGGAAACGCCGTCTGAGGCGAGAATGCCGCGAATCGCCTCTTCTGCCTGGTCGGTGAGCTCGAGCATGGCTGCTCCTCCCTACTGGTTTGCGGAACGGTCGAGCTACCCGGCGGCGAGGGGCGGAAACATCGGCGGCCCTGACCCCCGTCCTTCCAGTGTCAGGCGCCCAGCGCCTCGTCGATGAAGGGGCCGAGCAGCTCGCCGGTGCGCTTGGCGGTGTCCTCGGGCGATTCGCCGGGGGCGGTCACGTGGCTGATCGCGAGGCGGACCAGGGTCTCGGCGAGCAGGCGGACCTTGGCCGGGGGCGCCTCGGGCCAGCCGTCCTCGATCGTCGCCGTGAGGCGGGCGGTCGCCCACTGCACCACCGGCATGCCCTGCGTGGTGACGAACGGCAGCAGGCCGGCGCCGCCGTCGTCGCCGAGCAGGATGCGGACCAGCGGGTCCTCACCCGCGGTGCGCAGGAAGGTTCCCAGGGCGGCGCCGACGGCGGCGCGGGGGTCGTCGAAGTGTTCGCGCACCGCTGCGTCAACGGCGTCGAGGAAGCGTTCGCCCTCGTGGATCACCAGCGCCTGCGCGAACTCGTCGCGGCTGCCGAACTCCTTGTAGAGGGTCTGGCGGCTGACCCCCGCGGCTTGGGCAATGTCGGACATGGTGATTTCCGACCAGGCGCGCTGCTGAACCAGGTCCCGCGCCGCGCCGAACAGCGTGTCTTTCAGTAGCGCTTTCGCCGCTTCCGGATATGGCGTCCTCACAGCAGTCATCTTTTCTGAGAGTCCCGACGGAGAGGAGCGTGGAGCCGGGGAGGTCGATGACCAAGCGAGACGTTCTCGACACGGTTCCCGCGTAGCAGCGCTACGCGGGACGCCGGGGAGAGGGCGTATCGCGCAGTGTCACTCGGCCTCATCCGGCCCGCGGTCCTCTCCGGAGGGGCTCTCCACGAAGTCCACCTTGTCGCGCACGCCGCAGTCGGGGCAGTGCCAGTCGTCGGGCACCTCGCTCCACGGCGTGCCCGGCGGGAAGCCCTCGCGCGGGTTCCCCTCCCGCTCGTCGTAGGTGTAGCCGCAGGCGGGGCAGCGGAAGGTGCTCACGCGGCGCCTCCGTAGCGGGCCAGGACTCGGCGCCGCGCCCGCGGCTGGATGTTGGCGCGGCCGACATCGCCCTCGTAGTGGTCGAGCAGGCGCCGGTCCATCAGCCGCCGCCAGACCGGCGGGAACCAGGCGAGCACGATCATCCCCGCGTAGCCGGTCGGCAGCTGCGGCGCCTCGTCGATGTGGCGCAGCGCCTGGTAGCGGCGGGTCGGGTTGGCGTGGTGGTCGCTGTGGCGCTGCAGGTGGTAGAGCAGCACGTTGGAGGCGACGTTGTTGCTGTTCCAGCTGTGCTGCGGCAGGCAGCGTTCGTAGCGGCCGTCCTCCTTCTTCTGGCGCAGCAGCCCGTAGTGCTCGAGGTAGTTGACGACCTCGAGCAGCGAGAAGCCGAGCACCGCCTGCAGCAGCAGGTAGGGCAGGACGACGGGGCCGAAGGCGATCACGAGCGCGGCGAAGAGGCCGACGGTCATCGCCCAGGCCTGCAGGATGTCGTTGTGGATCGACCAGACCGAGTGGCCGCCGCGCTCCAGCCGCACCCGCTCGATCCCCCAGGCCGAGCTGAGGCTGCCGGAGACGGTGCGCGGCAGGAAGGCCCAGAAGCTCTCCCCGAGGCGCGCGCTGGCCGGGTCCTCCGGGGTGGCGACACGGACATGGTGGCCGCGGTTGTGCTCGATGAAGAAGTGGCCGTAGCCGCTCTGCGCCAGCGCCACCTTGCTCA
>DATFMX010000061.1:0-4542 GCA_035266685.1 Solirubrobacterales bacterium | reverse complement strand
CCTCGGCGACATCGACATCCTCGTCGCAGACCCCGGCTCTCGGATCCTCTGGGGCATCGAGTGCAAGGCCCTCAACGGCAGCCTCAGCACTTCAGAAGTCGTCCGCGAGATGAGCAGCCATTTCGGCCAGGAGAGCGGAAGCTCGATCTCAAAGCACGCCGAGCGGATCGCGTGGCTCACAGACCATATTGAGAGCGCCCTCGATCTGCTGCAGATTCCCGGCTCCGAGCGAGACGACTGGGAGGTCCGGGGCTTGTTTTGCACCAAGCGCGAAACGATGGTCCCGTTCATCGAGGAGATCCCATTTGACCTTGTGTCGATCGACGAGCTGGCCGCCTACCTCAGCAATCCACCGCAAGGACCCCAAGGCGAAGCCGACTGACCGCTCCAGTACCGCGTCTCGCCCTCGTCCCCGGTCGGCTTGCTTATCCCATCGCCGCCCGCCCGACCTGCCAGCGCCCCTATAGGGCTTGAAACAGCAGCCGCTTTCCCTCAGTTTCCCCAAGCTGCCCGGCATGGGGAAGCTCAAGAGGCCCGCCGTAGAACTGCGGCCTGGACCAGGCAAGCATCCTCGCCTGCTCCCGCGTGAAAGCAGCAGCCCGCCAGTGCTGACGATCATGTCGTTCGAGGAGAGCCCTGGCGCCGGTTCGCTCCGTACCCTCGAGCCGCATGCCGGGGAAGCTGTCGCAGATGCTCGACAAGGCCGTCGCGGGCCTCGCATCGACGCCCTCCTACAAGCGCGGCCTCGCCTATCTCGAAGCGGGAAGGGTCGGCCCGCTGCGAGCGAGCGCCGAGCGAGTCGGCGCCACCGTCCAAGGCTCAGAGGACTACCTGGTCGAGCTTCGTGCCAAAGGCGGGAAGCTTCGCTTCTCCTGCTCGTGCCCGATCGGACGTGAGGGCGCCTTCTGCAAGCACTGCGTCGCGGTCATCCTTGCTTGGCAGCGCGAGCACGGCGATCCCGTGCCGACGCTCGATGACGCCCGTGCCCATCTCGAGACGCTTCCCCAGGGCGAGCTGGTCGAGCTTCTGATCGATCACGCCCACGACGACGAAGCTCTGGCCCGCAAGCTGTTGCTGCGGACCGCGACGCCGACGAGTGGCGGGGCGGACGTCGCGTCCCTGCGCGCACTGATCGAGCAGGCCTTCGCCCACCGGGAGTTCGTCCCCTATCGGGAGGTCTGGGGCTACGTCCGCGGCATCGAGGAAGCGACCGACGTGCTCGAAGCCCAGCTCGAGCAGGGCGGCGGCGGCGATGTCGTCGACCTCGCCGAGCACGCGCTCAAACTCGCCGAAGGCGCGCTCGATCACGTCGACGAGTCCGGCGGCCAGATGGGCGACGCGATCGCGCGCCTCGAAGACCTGCACCTCGACGCCTGCATCAAAGCGCAACCGGATCCAACGGCGCTCGCCGAGCGCCTCTTCGCCTGGGAGCTCGACGGCCCCTGGGATGTGCTCGACCAAGCCGTCATCCGCTACGCCGAGGTGCTCGGGGACGCCGGCCTCGCGCGCTACCGCGAGCTGGCCGAGAAGGAGTGGGCGGGGGTACCGAAGCTCGCTCCCGGAGGGGATTCGCGTGAGCGCTACCGCAGCCGCTTTCGGATCACGCGGATCATGCAGGCCCTCGCGCAGCACTCCGGAGAGCTCGCCGATCTGATCGCCGTGGAGGAACGGGACCTCTCGATCGGCTATCGCTTCCTTCAGATCGCCGAGCTGTGCCGGGAGCACGGCGAGGACGACATGGCCCTCGAATGGGCCGAGCGCGGGATGGCGGCATTCGCCGAGGATCCCGACCCGCGCCTGCGCGCCTTCCTGATCGAGGAGTACCGCCGCCGCGGGCGCAGCCCTGAGGCGCTCGAGCTCTCCGTCCAGGCGTTCGACGCCCGACCGACGCTCGAAAGCTACCGCGAGCTCGCGACCGACGCGAAGGCTCTGGGCGAGTGGGAGGAGCGACGCCGCTCGGCGCTCTCGCTGCTCGGCCAGCCGGAGCCGAACCCGCCGGGAGCCATGCGGCACCCCTCGCTACGCGGCCGCGGCTGCTCGGAGCTCGTGCGCGTGCTGATCTGGGAGGGGGATGCCGACGCCGCCTGGCAGGCCGCGGACAAGGGTGGCTGCACCCCTGACCTTTGGCTGAAGCTGGCCGACCTGAGGCGCGCCGAGCATCCCGAGGACGCGATCGGCGTCTACCGCCGCCACGTCGAGGACGTGATCGCCGGCAAGGACAAGCGCGCCTACGCCGAGGCGGTGCGGCTGATCGACGAGACGATGCGGGAGCTGTACACGGAGTGCGGTCGTCCGGAGGACTTCGGCGCCTACGTCGAGGAAGTCCGCGCCGCCCACAAACCGAAGCGCAACCTGATGAAGCTTATGGCCGGGCTCGAGCCGGTAACGACGAACGGTGCGGCGCGACACGTGTGAGCGACGAGTCCGGGGAAACCTCGGCGATGTAGTCGGCAATGCGCTCGAGGTTCCCGTCAGGCAGTCTCGGCCTACGCTACCCGTCGAGCCACCGGGCCAGCCGCCGTTCGACCTCGTCCTGGAGCAGGGCTCTTCCCGCCTTGACATCCTCGCGGCCGCTCTCGATGCGCTGCAGGACGTAGAGGTGGTATTGGATGTCCTCAAGCGAGGCCTCCTCGGGGAGGCCGTCGAGGATCCTTCGGACATCCTGCTTTGCGGTGGCCATCGCATCGGAAAATATCGTGGCTTCGGCGGTTGGAAACAGCGCGCGAAGCCAGTCACTTCAGCACGCCGGGAGGTCAAGAGAGGGGAGGCGAGAAGGACCCTGAATGGGTTCCTGGGTCGCTATCGACTTCGAGACCGCCTCGACGCGAGGCACGCCCTGCGCCGTTGGGCTGGTCGAGGTCACCGATGGGCAACTCGGCAAGCAGCATCGCTGGTTGATCCGGCCGCCGGTCTTTGAGTTCTCGCCATTCAATGTCGCGCTGCACGGGATCGAGCCGGAGATGTGTCGCGATGCGCCCACCTGGGCAGAGAGCCTCGGTCAGATCCTGGAGGTGGTGGCGAACCGGCCGCTCGTCGCGCACAACGCGGCGTTCGATCTCGGCGTGGTTCGCGATGCCTGCGAGCTTTGCGAAATCGAGTGGCCGCGGCTCGAATACGTCTGCACCCTGGTGGTCGGCCGGCGCGTGTGGCCGGGGCTCACGACCTACAGCCTTCCGTTTCTTGCCGCGCACCTCGGGATCGAGCCCGCCGTCGACCACGAACCCGCCGCCGACGCGGCGTGCGCAGCCGAAGTCGCCTGTCGAGCCCTGCAGATGCGCGAAGCAACTGGGTTGGTTGAGTTGCTCGACGGCTGCCACGCGACGGTCGGGCGGCTCGGGCCGGGAGAGTGGAGCGGCTGCCATGGGCGCGAAAGCAAGCAGCCGATACCGAGCGAACCGACTCCCGGCGCGAAGCTTGATGCCGAGCACCTTTTATTCGGGAAACGGATCGCCTTCACCGGCGCGCTGGCTATCCCACGGCGCGAGGCCCAGCAGGCAGCGGTAGACCGCGGCGCCGTGGCGACTCGCGGGGTACGGCGCGACACGGACCTTCTCGTCACCGGCTACCAAGACATGGCGAAGCTGGCGCAGGGTAAGAGCAGGAGCGCGAAGCTTCGTCGAGCGGAGGAGCTGCGGGCCGAAGGGCGGGAGATCGAGATCATCGGCGAGCGCGAGTTCGCCCGGATGTTGGAAACCTGAGCAGCAGCGGTCTCGCTTATCGACTCTCAGGCCAACCAATAGAGGAGTTCTCGAAGCTCCTCGTTCATCGCGGGAGGCTCGGTCTGGTCCTCACAGCAGGGCGGCTTGTCCGAGCGGCGCCGACCGACGGTTGCCAGACCGGGCAGCGCCTCGGCGAGGACGGCGGCGGGGTTGTGTGTGCGGTCATGTTTGTCGAGAGCGAAGATCACGATGCGCTCGTCGTCGGGGAACGCTGTGAACATGCGCCACGTGTAGGCGAGGTGGCGGCAGCAGAGCGGGTAGTCGTCGCCGTCGGCCGCGGCCAGTCGGTAGCCGCCCGCCTTGCAGCCTTCGCTGTGCAATGCATCTCGCGCCGCATCGTAGGAACGCTTCTCGCGGGCCGACATCCTTCGAAGCGCCACCGCAACCTGCGGCGTCCGAAGGATCTCGTAGGGCATCAGGCAGGCTCGAGCTGGCCGCGCTTGAGCTGGGCGAGTCCTTTGCGCAGGGCGTCGCTCCCGAGCGCGTCGCGGTCGTGCAGGTGATCGACGAGGGCCTGAAGCCAGTCGCGGTCCTGGCCGCGCTCGCGCAACTCGGCGAGCGCGCGGTTGACCCCGTGCAGGCTCTCGGGTTCGATCTGGATCGGCCTCGCGTTGGGCACGGTCTTAAGGACCCCACGCTTGACCCAGCTGCGGATCGTCGGCTCGGACACGCCGAGTCGCTGGCTGGCGACGGCGACGCTCACTCCAGGCGTGTGCCTCACCGAGATCAGCACCTCCTGGGCCTCGTCGAGCGCGTCGAGTGCGGCATCGGCATGGCCGTTCTCGATCGCCTCACGCGCATCGACGAGCGTGTAGAGGGCCTC
>DATFMX010000060.1:0-15038 GCA_035266685.1 Solirubrobacterales bacterium | reverse complement strand
CGTGAGGTGGACGGTCGCCCGGAACGCCTGCGCCGCGCCCGGCCCGGCGCCCGCGAGCAGCACGGCGAGCGTCAGGACGATGGCCAGGCGTGCTTTCACTCCCCAGAACCTAGTGCGGTCGAGGTTTGGGTCGCAGGGCGGTTGAAAGCTCTACCGCGTGCGCTATCCTTTATCAGGACTAACTACAGAAATTGGAGTTGCAGATGGCTTACCTCCTGATACCGCTGGACGAGGCGATCGTCTTCCCCGGAGTCTCCGCCACCCTCCCGATAGACGTAGGCGACGAGGAGCGGGTCTTCCTGCTGCCGCGCAGCGAGGGCGAGTTCGGCCGCGTCGGCGTCGTCGCCGAGGTGATCGAGCGCGGGCGCTCGCGCGGCGGCCGTCAGGTCGCCACCGTGCTCGGCCTGCACCGCGGCCTCGCCGGCGCCGCAGAGGCCGGCGATGGCGAGGCGCTGCGCGTCGACGTTCAGGAGGCCCACGACGGGCACCCGGCCGACGAGCACACGCACGAGCTCGAACGCGAGTACCGAGCCGTGGTCGAGGAGATCCTCGAGCTGCGCGGCGACGACGGCCGCGTCGCCGCCTTCCTGCGCTCGGTCGAGGAGCCGGGCGCGCTGGCCGACACCGCCGGGCTCAGCCCCGACCTGACCGGCGAGCAGAAGCTGCGCCTGCTGGAGGAGCTCGACGTCGGCGCCCGCCTGCAGCTGGCGGTCGATTTCCAGCGCGAGCGCCTGGCCGAGCTGCAGGTGCGCAGCCGGATCCGCGAGGACGTCGAGTCCGGCGCCCAGAAACAGCAGCGCGACTACTTCCTGCGCAAGCAGATGGAGTCGATCCGCAAGGAGCTGGGCGAGGACGAGGGCAGCCCGATCGAGGAGTACGAGCGCAAGATCGCCGAGGCCGAGATGCCGGAGGCGGTCGCCGAGCAGGCCGAGAAGGAGCTGCGGCGGCTGGAGCGCCAGGGCGAGCAGTCGCCCGAGTCCTCGATGATCCGCAGCTACCTCGACTGGCTGATCGCGGTGCCCTGGTCGAAGCGCTCCGAGGAGCGGCTCGACCCGGCCCACACGCGCGAGGTGCTCGACGCCGACCACGCCGGACTCGACGATGTGAAGCGCCGGATCACCGAGTTCATCGCCGTGCGCAAGCTGCGCAGCGAGCGCGGCAAGGGCGAGGACGACAGCCGCGCCAGCGGCGCGATCCTCACCCTGGTCGGCCCGCCCGGCACCGGCAAGACCTCGATCGGCGAGTCGATCGCCCGCGCCCTGGGGCGCGAGTTCATCCGCATCAGCCTCGGCGGCCTGCGCGACGAGGCCGAGATCCGCGGCCACCGCCGCACCTACATCGGCGCCCTGCCGGGGCGGCTGGTCCGCGCCCTGCGCGACGCCGGCACGATGAACCCGGTGATCCTGCTCGACGAGGTAGACAAGGTCGGCGCCGACTGGCGCGGCGACCCCTCGGCCGCGCTGCTCGAGGTGCTCGACCCGGCGCAGAACCACTCCTTTCGCGACCACTACCTCGACGTCGAGGTCGACCTCTCGCAGGTCGTCTTCATCGCGACCGCGAACCTCACCGACACGATCCCGGCGCCGCTGCTCGATCGCATGGAGACGATCGCCTTCGACGGCTACACGACCGAGGAGAAGCTGGCGATCGCCCGCGGCTACCTGCTGCCGCGCCAGCTCGAGCGCAACGGGCTCGAGCCCGAGGAGGTCGAGGTCGGCGACGAGGTCCTGCGGGCGACGATCGCCGAGTACACGCGCGAGGCCGGCGTGCGCCAGCTCGAGCGCGAGCTGGGCAAGCTGCTGCGCGGCGCGGCGACGAAGATCGCCTCCGGCGAGGCGGGCGAGGGGCCGATCGCGATCGACGAGGCCTCCCTGCGCGAGACGCTGGGCCGCCAGCGCTTCTTCCAGGAGTCGGTCGAGCGCACCGCGATCCCCGGCGTCTCGACCGGGCTCGCGGTCACCGGAACCGGCGGCGATGTGCTGTTCATCGAGGCGACCGCGATGGAGGGCGACAAGGGCCTGGTGCTGACCGGCCAGCTCGGCGATGTGATGAAGGAGTCGGCGCGGATCGCGCTCTCCTACGCGCGCTCGCACGCGGCGGAGCTGGGCATCGACCCGGAGCGCTTCCAGCGCGAGTTCCACCTGCACGTGCCGGCCGGGGCGATCCCCAAGGACGGCCCGAGCGCCGGCACGGCGATGACCACGGCGCTGGTCTCGCTGCTCTCCGGACGGCCGGTCAAGCACACGGTCGGGATGACCGGCGAGGTCACCCTGCAGGGCCGCGTGCTGCCGATCGGCGGCCTCAAGCAGAAGGTGCTTGCCGCCCACGCGGCCGGGCTGACCGAGGTGATCCTGCCGGAGCGCAACCGCGGCGACCTCGACGAGGTGCCCGAGGAGGTGCGCGAGGAGATGGCCTTCCACCCGGTGATGAGCATCGGCGAGGTGCTCGACCTGGCGCTGGAGCCGGTCGAGAGCGGGGCGGATGTCGCCGCGATGTCGTAGCTGCGCGCCGGTCCCGCCCGAGCTGCGGGCGGCGGCCGGCCTGCTCGAGCGCCGCTGGACGCTGGCGACGATCTACGCCGCGTCCGGCGGCGCGACCCGCTTCAACGAGTTCCGCCAGTCGCTCCCCGGCGTCTCCCCGACCACCCTCTCCGACCGGCTCGAGCAGCTCGAGGCGGCGCGCATCGTCGAGCGCCGCCTCGTCCCGGGCCGACCACCGCACAGCGAGTACGTCCTCACCCGCCACGGCAGGCGCCTCGCCGCGGCCGTCGCCGGGTTGCTCGAGGACCACGCCGGGCGCTGAGCCCGGCGACGCCTCAGACTCCCTCGCGGACGCCGCCCATCTCGCTGAACACCGCCGTCTGGCCGTCGTCCTCGCGCTGCTCGTCGGCGATCACGTGGGAGACCGCGTTGATCAGGGCCAGGTGGGTGAAGGCCTGCGGGAAGTTGCCCAGGTGGCGCCCGCTCTCGGCTTCGAGCTCCTCGGCGAAGAGGTCGAGCCAGCCGGCCGACTCGAGCAGCCGCTCGCAGAGCGCCCGCGCCCGCTCGTGCTCGCCGATCTCCGATAGCGCCGAGACGAGCCAGAAGGAGCAGATCAGGAAGGTGCCCTCCTCACCCGTCAGCCCGTCGTCGGTCTCTTCGACCCGGTAGCGGAGGACGAGGCCGTGCTGGGTCAGCTGCTCGTCGATCGCATCGACGGTGGCGCGCACGCGCGGGTCGTCGGCGGGGAGGAAGCGCAGCAGCGGGATCAGCAGCGTCGAGGCGTCGAGCGCGTCGGTCTCGTAGTGCTGGCGGAAGATCCCGTCGCGGACGCCGCGTTCGAGGATCTCCTCGCGGATCGCGTTCGCGGTCTCCTCCCACTCGTCGGCCAGCTCGTCTTTGCCGATCCCGCGGGCGAGGCGCACGCCGCGGTCGACCGCGACCCAGATCATCAGCTTCGAGGAGACGTAGTGCCGCGGCTCCCCGCGCGACTCCCAGATCCCCTGGTCGGCGTGGGGCCAGGCGTCGATCGCCGCTTCCACCTGCTGGCGGATCAGTTCCCGGTCGGTCGGAGTGCCGGTGCCGCGCAGCGCTTTCTCGTGCAGGTAGATCGAGTCGAGCAGCGCTCCCCAGACGTCGTTCTGGCGCTGGTCGAAGGCGCCGTTGCCGATCCGCACCGGGCTGGCGCCGGCGTAGCCGCTGAGATGGTCGAGCGTGCTCTCGGTCAGTTCCTTCTCGCCGCCGATCCCGTACATGATCTGCAGCTGCGGGTCCTCGCGGCAGATGCCGACGATGAAGCGCATGAAGTCGCGCGCCTCCTGGTCGAAGCCGAGCGTGTGCATCGCCCAGAGCGTGAAGGTCGAGTCGCGGATCCAGCAGAAGCGGTAGTCCCAGTTGCGTTCGCCGCCGGGCGTCTCGGGCAGCGAGGTCGTCGGCGCCGCGAGGATCGCGCCGGTCGGCGCGTAGGTGAGTCCCTTCAGCACCAGCGCCGAGCGCTGCAGGTGGATGCGCCAGGGGTGGTCGGGGAAGTCGCCGGCGTGCAGCCACTTGCGCCAGAAGTCTTCGGTCGAGTCGAGCCGCTCGAGCGCCTCCGGGGCGCTGCGCGGCCCGCCGAGGTCGTTCTCGCCCCAGGTCAGGGCGCAGAAGCCGCTCTCGCCTTCGCGCAGCCGCGCCGTGCCGCGCGCCGCGCCGCCCTCGAGCCGCAGCTCCATGTCGCTGGTCAGCTGCAGCTCGACCCCGTCGCCGCGGGCGCACGCTTCGCCCAGCTCGCCGCCGCTCCAGCTCGCCGTCTCGGCGCCGTAGGCGAAGCGCGGCAGGCACTCCATCTCGAGCTCGACCTCGCCGCCGATGCAGGTCATCGTGCGCAGCAGCGAGTGGTCGGACTCGTGTTCGGTGATCGGCCGCGAGCCCGGTCCTTCCTGCTCCACCCAGTCGCCGATCGTCAGCGCGTCGTGGACGACCACCCAGCCGCTGTCGGTCACCCAGGTGGTCTCGATCACCAGCGTCCCGGGCTCGTAGCGGCGGCTGATCGGCACGACGACGCCGCGCGGCTTCAGCTTGAAGTGGCCGGCGCCGCGGTCGAGCAGCGCGGCGAAGGCGCTGGGCGAGTCGAAGCGCGGCAGGCAGAGCCACTCGACCAGCCCGTCGTAGGAGACGAGAGCGCTGGTGTGGCAGTCGGAGAGGAAGCCGTAGCTGCCGATCGGGGGAAAGCTGGTCGGATCGGAGCTCATCACAAGGGTTCGCGCTCCGCTCCCGGCGCGAAGAACCAGAGATGCACGCTTGGTCGCTCCGCGCTCACGGAGGTGCCAAGCTACCACTGTGGCCAGCGTTCCCCTTGCGCACGTAGCCGGCGCCTTTGCGCCGATCGAGGTCTTCCCGATCACGCTCGGCGCCGTCCTCTACTGGCGCCGCGTGCTGACGCTCTCCTGGGACGGCCGCAAGGTGCCGCTCTGGCGTCAGCTCTGCTTCGGCGCGGCGCTGCTGATCGTCTCGATCGCCCTGTTCAGCCCGATCGGCCACATCTCCGACGAGCTGGTGATCGCGCACATGGTCGAGCACCTGCTGATCGGCGACATCGCCCCGCTGCTGATCGTCCTCGGGCTGACCAAATCGATCCTGCAGCCGATCCTCGCGATCCGCTTCTTCAAACGCCTCGAGGTGCTCGCCCACCCGCTCGTAGCCTTCCCGCTCTGGGCGGTCAACTTCTACGTCTGGCACATCCCGCCGATCTACGACGCCGCCTACGGCACCGCGCCGATTCACTCGCTGGAGCACACGAGCTTCCTGCTCTTCGGCTGCCTGATGTGGATGCCGGTCTTCGGGCCGCTGCCAAAGCCGCAGTGGTTCGGCGCCGGCTGGAAGGTCGCCTATGTCTTCGGTGTCCGCTTCACCAGCGCGATCCTCGGCAACGTGCTGATGTGGTCGGGCTCGGTGCTCTACCCGATCTACGGTCCCGGCGAGCGCTACTGGCACATCTCGGCGCTCGCCGACCAGAGCACCGCCGGCGTGGTGATGATGATCGAGGGCACCTTCCTGGCGCTCGGGGTGCTCGCCTGGGTGTTCTTCGAGGTAGCCCGCGAAGGGATCGAAAAGCAGGACCTGCTCGACCTGGCGCGCGAACGCGGGGTAGAGCTGGACGAGCGGCGGGCCGGGCGCGCCGTCGCCGCCGGCCACGGGGCGCTGCTGGAGGAACGGCTGATCGCCGCGGGACGCGATGAATAAGGGTCTATCCAAGGCCCGCGCCTGGCTGGTCACCGGGCCGCTCGGCCGCGGCCTCGCCTTCGCGATCGACTTCGGCGTCGCTGTGCGGCGGGGCCTGTTGCGGCGCACTCGATAGGGTGCGCCGCCAATGAGCGCGGAGCGAGCAAACGTCCATATCCGGTTCTTCGTGCAGCGAGCGAAGCGCGATTCCTGATTCATGCCCCTGAACGAGCCCAAAGTCTCAGAGTTGGACGACTCGCGCGTCGAGGTCGAGGTCGAGGTCGCGGCCGAGGACGTTGAGCGCGCGGTCAACGCCGCCGCCCGCGGCCTGGCGCGCGAGATGCGCATGCCCGGCTTCCGCAAGGGCAAGGCGCCGCCGTCGCTGGTGATCCAGCGACTCGGTTTCGCCGTCGTGCTCGAGGAGGCGATCCGCGAGGCGCTGCCGGAGTGGTACGAACGGGCGCTGCTCGGCTCGGGCATCGCGCCGGTCGGCGACCCGAGCGTCGAGGTCGTCTCGACGCCGGAGGCGCTCGGCGAGCCGCTCGCCTTCAAGTTCGAGATCGGCGTGCGGCCGAGCGCCGAGCTGGGCGAGTACAAGGGTCTCGAGGTGCCGAAGGACGAGCCCGAGCCGCCGGCCGAGATGGTCGACCGCGAGATCGAGCGGATGCGCGAGGCGTTCGCGCGGCTGGAGCCGGTCGAGCGCGCCGCCGCCGAGGGCGATGTGCTGCTGATCGACTTCGAGGGCCTCGTCGACGGCAAGGCATTCGACGGTGGCCAGGCGAGCGACCAGATGTTGGAGCTGGGCGGCGGCCAGCTGATTCCGGGCTTCGAGGAGCAGCTGACCGACGCCGAGGCGGGGCAGACCCGGAAGGTCGAGGTCAGCTTCCCCGAGGACTACCAGGCGGAGGAGCTGGCCGGCGAAGACGCCGTCTTCACGGTCGAGGTCAAGGAGGTGCGGGAGAAGGTCCTGCCCGAGCTCGACGACGATTTCGCCTCCGAGGCCTCCGAGTTCGACACGCTGGAGGAGTTGCGCGAGGACATCGGCAGGCGGCTCGCCGAGGCGGTCGGCGAGCGCGCCGAGCAGGACTTCCGCGTCGCCGCGGTCGACGCCGCCGCCGCCGAGGCGACGGTCGAGCTGCCCGACGAGCTCGCGATGGCGCGCGCCGGCGAGCGCTGGGAGCGGGTCGAGCGGCAGCTCGCCGGCCAGGGCATGAACCCCGACGCCTACCTGCAGATGCAGGGCAAAACGCGCGAGCAGGTGATCGAGGAGTCGAAGCCCGAGGCGGAAGCCGAGCTGAAGCGCGAGGCGGTGCTGGCGGCGATCGCCGAGGCGGAGCAGATCGAGGTCTCCGAGGAGGAGCTGGTCGAGGCGCTGGAGCACTCCGCCGAGCACGAGCGCACGACCCCCGAGAAGCTCTTGAAGCGGCTGCGCGAGAGTGGTCGCGACGCGATGATCCGCGACGACATCCGCTTCCGCAAGGCGATCGACCTGATCGCCGAGTCGGCGGTGCCGATCCCCAAGGAGCAGGCCGAGGCGCGTGAGCAGATCTGGACCCCGGAGAAGGAGCGCGAGGAGAAAGGCGAGCTCTGGACCCCGGGCGACGAGTGAGCGCGGCACGCCGGGTTGCTTCTATAGAGTGCGCGCCATGAGCCCATTGGTCCCGATGGTGGTCGAGCAGACCTCGCGCGGCGAGCGCTCGTTCGACATCTACTCGCGCCTGCTGAACGAGCGGATCATCTTCCTCGGCACGCAGGTAAACCAGGACATCGCCAACCTGATCGTGGCCCAGCTGCTGCACCTCGAGTCCGAGGATCCGGACAAGGACATCAGCATCTACGTCAACTCTCCCGGCGGCGACGTCTACGCCGGCCTGGCGATCTACGACACGATGCAGTTCATCAAGCCCGATGTGCAGACGATCTGCGTCGGCATCGCGATGAGCATGGGCGCCCTGCTGCTGGCGGGCGGCGCCGCGGGCAAGCGGATGGCGCTGCCCAACTCGAAGATCCTCATCCACCAGGTCTCGGCCGGTTTCCAGGGCCAGGCGGCGGACATCGAGATCCACGCGAAGGAGATCATCGACACGCGCCGCCGGCTCGACGAGATCATCGCCAAGCACACCGGCCAGCCGTTCGACAAAGTCACGAACGACACCGATCGCGACTACTTCATGACCGCGGAGGAGGCGAAGGAGTACAGCATCGTCGACCGCGTCATCGAACACCACTGAGGCTTCGCTAAAGCGGCAGCTCGTACTCGATCGCGGGCTCGCTTTCGGCGCCGGTGGAGTCGTAGAGGCGGCGGGCCGTGCGGTTGTCCGGGGAGGTGACCCAGTGCAGGTGCTGGGCGCCGCGCTCGCGGGCGATCGTCGCGCTGGCCTCGAGCAGGATCCGGCCGACGCCCTGGCCGCGCGCGGCCTCGACCACGTAGAGGTCGTTCATCAACACGGTCTCCGTCGCCATCAGCGAGTCGAGGTGCCAGTAGAGGCAGGCGTAGCCGAGCAGCTCCGCGCCGCGCCGGGCGCCGAGCAGCATCCCGTCCTCGCTGGGGGCGAGGAAGCGGGCGAAGAATGCGCGGTTGCGCCCCTCGTCGACGTCCTCGACCTCGTAGAAGCGCTGGTAGGCGGCGATCAGCGGCAGCAGCTGGTCGAGCTGCTCGGCGGAGATCGGCTCGACGCGGACCTCGGGCATCGCCGACACGGTAGCGGGCGCGCAAGGCTTCGCCCGCTTGCAGGGACCGCGCCCGCGCCGAAGTAAACGACGGCAGCGACAGGGCCGGGTTGCGTCCCCCTTTAAGCTTTGGACGCGACGCCGGTAGGCGACTACCGACCCCGCAAGGAGGGGATTTCCCGCTTTGGCACGTCCCACCGATTCCAACGAGCAGCTCCTCTGCAGCTTCTGCGGCAAGTCGCAGCGCCAGGTCAAGAAGCTGATTGCCGGACCAGGCGTCTACATCTGCGACGAGTGCATCGACCTCTGCAACGAGATCATCGACGAGGAGCTGGCGCCCCCCGGCGCCGAGGGCGTCGAACTCGAGAACCTGCCCAAACCGCGCGAGATCCACGAGGTCCTGCAGGAGTACGTGGTCGGCCAGGAGGCCGCCAAGCGCGCCCTCTCGGTCGCCGTCTACAACCACTACAAGCGGGTCCAGATGGCGGCCGGCGGCGAGGACCCCGAGGTCGAGCTGCAGAAGTCGAACATCCTCCTGCTCGGGCCGACCGGCTGCGGCAAGACGCTGCTCGCGCAGACGCTCGCGCGCATCCTCAACGTGCCCTTCGCGATTGCCGACGCCACCGCGCTGACCGAGGCCGGCTATGTCGGCGAGGACGTCGAGAACATCCTCTTGAAGCTGATCCAGGCGGCCGACTACGACGTGAAGAAGGCCGAAACGGGGATCATCTACATCGACGAGATCGACAAGATCGCGCGCAAAGCCGACAACCCGTCGATCACCCGCGACGTCTCCGGTGAAGGCGTGCAGCAGGCGCTGCTCAAGATCCTCGAGGGGACGACCGCCTCGGTTCCCCCGCAGGGGGGGCGCAAGCACCCCCACCAGGAGTTCCTGACGCTCGACACGACCAACATCCTCTTCGTCTGCGGCGGCTCCTTCGCCGAGCTCGACAAGGTGATCGAGAACCGCGTCGGCGACCGCGGGATCGGCTTCGGCGCGGAAATCTCCTCGCGCGAGCAGAAGGACAAGGGCGAGTGGTTCGAGCAGGTGCTGCCCGAGGACCTGATCGAGTACGGGCTGATCCCGGAGTTCATCGGCCGCCTACCGGTCGTCGCCGCGATCCACCAGCTGACCCGCGAGGACCTGATCACGATCCTGACCGAACCGAAGCACGCGCTGACCCGGCAGTTCCAGCGCTTCTTCGAGTTCGACGACATCGAACTGGTCTTCTCCGAGGACAGCCTCGAGGCGATCGCCGAGAAGGCGCTGGAGCGGGAAACCGGCGCCCGCGGCCTGCGTTCGATCCTCGAGGAGACGCTGCTCGACGTGCAGTTCGAGCTGCCCTCGCGCCGCGACGTGACCAAGTGCGTCGTCACCAGGGAGACGATCGCCCAGGGCCGCCGCCCGACCCTCGTCACCGAGGCCGCCCACCAGGACATCGGCGAGTCGGAAGAGGGCCTGGGCGAGGAATCCGCCTGAACAGCGACCCGCGGTAGAGGTTTGATTCGCCTGGCGGTTCAAAGCTCGACCGCGCTGTGAGATTGCGCCACTAGACTCGGCCGCTCATGCCTGACGAGCGCCGAGACGCCTTGCAGCAGAAGACCCGCTACGAACCGACGGAGGTCGAGGCGCGGGTCTTTGCCGAGTGGGTCGAGGGCGGCTACTTCCACCCGCAGGCGGAGGGCTCGCCGGCGGAGAACTTCTCGGTTGCGATCCCGCCGCCGAACGTGACCGGCGCGCTGCACATGGGCCACGCGCTGAACGGGGCGATGCAGGACGCGCTCGTACGGATGAACCGGATGCGCGGCCGCAACGCGCTCTGGACGCTGGGCACCGACCACGCCGGCATCGCCACCCAGGCGGTGGTCGAGAAGATGCTCGCCGCCGAGGGAACCTCGCGCCAGGAGATCGGCCGTGAGGCCTTCGTCGAGCGCGTCTGGGCCTGGAAAGAGGAGTACGGCTCGCGGATCGTCGAGCAGTACAAGCGGCTCGGCGCGTCCTGCGACTACGAGAACGAGCGCTTCACCCTCGACGAGGGCTACGTCCGCGCCGTCTACCGCGTCTTCAAGCAGCTCTACGACAAGGGCTACATCTACCGCGACCATTACATGGTCAACTGGGACCCGGGTTCGCACTCGGCGATCTCCGACCTCGAGGTCGAGAACCGCGAGGTCGAGGACACGCTCTACTCGATCGACTACCCGGTCGAGGGCTCCGACCGGGTGCTCACGGTCGCCACGGTGCGGCCGGAGACGATGCTCGCCGACACTGCGGTCGCGGTCAACCCGGGCGACGAGCGCTACGCCGACCTGGTCGGGCAGCACTGCCTTCTGCCGCTGCTCGGCAGGCGCATCCCGGTGATCGCCGACGAGCATGTCGACCCGGAGTTCGGCACCGGGGCGCTGAAGATCACCCCGGGCCACGACCCCAACGACTTCGAGATCGGCCGCAAGCACGGGCTCGAGGAGATCGGCGTGATCGGCCCCGACGGGCGGATGAACGAGGAAGCCGGGGAGCGGTTCGCCGGCCTCAGCGCGGCCGAGGCGCAGGAGGCGGTCGTCGCCGCGCTGCGCGAGCAGGGGCGGCTGCGCGACGAAGAGCCCTACGTCCACTCGGTCCCCTTCTCGGAGCGCTCCGGGGCGCGGATCGAGCCGCTGATCTCGCTGCAGTGGTTCTGCCGCATGGACGAGCTGGCGGCACCGGCGATCGAGGTCGTCGAGCGCGACGAGGTGCGGATCGCCCCCGAGCGCTGGAAGCGCGTCTACCTCGAATGGATGCGCGAGATCCGCCCCTGGTGCGTCTCGCGCCAGCTCTGGTGGGGGCACCGGATCCCGGTCTGGTACTGCGACGCCTGCGAGGAGACCTACGTCGCCGAGCAGCCGCCCGAGCGCTGCGGGTCCTGCGAGGGGCCGCTGCGCCAGGAGGAGGATGTGCTCGACACCTGGTTCAGCTCGGCGCTCTGGCCCTTCGCGACGCTCGGCTGGCCCGACGAGACGCCGCAGCTGCGCGCCTTCTACCCGACCAGCTTCCTCACCACGGCGCGCGAGATCCTCTTCCTCTGGGTCGCGCGGATGGTGATGATGGGACTCGAGTTTCCGGGCGATGTGCCGTTCCGCGATGTCTACGTCCACTCGGTGATCCAGGCGCGCGACGGGCGGCGGATGTCGAAGAGCCTCGGCACCGGGGTCGACCCGCTGGAGGAGATCGACAAGCACGGGGCGGACGCGCTGCGCTTCGGCCTGCTGGCGATGTCCTCGACCCAGGACGTGCGCTTCTCCGACGCCAAGGTGCAGCAGGGCGCCGACCTCGCCAACAAGCTCTGGAACGCGAGCCGGCTGATCCTGCTCGGCGTCGCCGAGGTCGAGGCGGCGCCGCGACCGCGCACGGTCGAGGACCGCTGGCTGCTCTCGCGGCTCGAGGCGACGATCGCCTCGGTCACCGCGAAGCTCGAGCAATACGACTTCGCTCACGCCGCGAGCGAGGCCTACGCGTTCTTCTGGTCCGAGCTCTGCGACTGGTACCTGGAGATCGTCAAGCCGCGCCTGTATGAGCGCGAGGAGGACGTCTCGGCGACGCTGCTCTGGGCGCTGGAGCGGGTGCTCGGCCTGCTGCACCCGGTCATGCCCTTCGTCACCGAGGAGATCTGGTCCTACCACCCGTCGCGCCGGGGTCACCTGGCAGTCCACTCCTTCCCCGAGGCCGACGAGTCGCTGCGCGACGCGGAGGCGGAGGCGGAGGTGCGCGCCGGGATCGAGCTGACCCGGCGGCTGCGCGCCTGGCGCGACCTGGTCGAGGCGCCGGCGGCGACCGTGCTGCCGGCGCGGGCCGAGGGCGTGGAGCCGCAGGAGTTCGTCGGCCGCCTCGCCCGCTTCGAGTTCGAGCCGAATGGCGGCGACCCGGTCGCCGCAGTCGGCCCGGTGAAGATCCTCGCCTCGGCGGCGATCGACACCGCGGCGATCGAGGCACGGCTCGAGGCGCGGCGCGAGGAGCTGCGCTCCGAGGTGAAACGGGCGGAGGGCAAACTCGGCAACGAGCGGTTCGTCGAGCGGGCCCCGGCCGAGGTCGTCGAGGAGGAGCGGCAGAAGCTCGAGCGCTACCGCGCCGAGCTCGAGGAGCTGTCCGAATAGAGCCGCGCGACCCGGAGGCCTATCTCGACTCGCTCGAGCCGATCGGCTGGAAGCTGGGATTGGAGCGGATGCACAAGCTGAGCACCCTGCTCGGCCTGCCGCAGCACCGCTTCGCCTCGATCCATGTCGTCGGCACCAACGGCAAGTCCTCGGTGACGCGGATGATCGCGGCGCTGCTCGAGGCGCACGGCGTCTCCGCCGGCGCCTGCGTCTCGCCGCACGCGGAGCGCTGGTCCGAGCGCGTCCTCGTACACGGCGAGGAGATCGGCGCCGCCGAGTTCGCGGCGGCGGTCGAGCGCGCCGCGGCGGCGGCCGAGACCGTCAACCGCACGCTGGAGGAGGGTGAGGCGGTGACGCAGTTCGAGCTGGCGACCGCGGCTGCCTTCGTCGCCCTGGCGAACGCCCGCGTCAAGGCGGCGGCGATCGAGGCGGGGCTGGGGGGGAGGCTCGACGCGACCAACACGATCCCCTCGAAGGTCACCGTGCTCACCTCGGTCGGGCTCGACCACACCGAGTGGCTGGGGGAGACGGAGGAGCAGATCGCCGCCGAGAAGCTCGCCGTGCTGCGCGACCAGACGACGCTCGTGCTCGGCCGGGTCAGTCCGTCGGTCGCGCAACTGGCCGAGCGCGCGGCGCGCGAGCGCGGCGCCCGCCTGGTGAGCGCCACCACCCGACCTGCATCGGACCCCTATTTGGGGCTCGATGCAGGTCAGACGAGCCTGCGGGTCGCCGGCGCCTTCCAGCGGCGCAACTTCGCCCTCGCCTGCGCGGCCACCGAGGCCTTCCTCGGCGAGCTCGACGCAGAGTGCGTGCGGGCGGTCGCCGCGGCGGTCGAGATCCCGGGCCGGCTCGAGCAGGTGTCGAGCGGGCCGCCGGTCTTCCTCGACGCCGCCCACAACCCCGACGGCGCCCGCGCCCTCGCCGAGGCCCTGCCCGAGGCCGCCGCCGGCCGCCCCGTCGTCGCTGTCCTCGCGATCCTCGCCGACAAGGACGCCCGCGCAATGACCCAAGCCCTGTCACCAGCCCTGACCCAAGCCGTCTGTACCCAGCTCCCCGGGGCCGACGGGCCTAAAACCCACGCATATGGTGGGAAATCGGCCCGTCGGCGGGCTGTTGGGGCGACGGCGCTCGCTGCGACTTGCCGAGAGGCTGGGGTGGCGGCTGAGGCTGAGGAGGACTTTGGGGCCGCGGTGGCGCGTGGGCTCGAGCTGGCGCGCGAGCTGGGCGGGGTGCTGCTCGTCGCCGGGTCGCACTACGCGCTGGGACCGGCGCGAGCGGCGTTAGGATTGGAGGCCGGATGAACTCGAAAAGCGCCGGCTCCGAACTGCTCTCGATGATGGCGCTGGTCGCCGCGGTCGTCGCCGCAGTGATCCTGATCTTCTTCGGGCTCGGCTACCTGTTCGGCAACCTCTTCCTCTAGACAGGGTTCATGGGCGGGGCGGAGAAGTACACTCCGCCCGCGCTCCCAAGGGACCGCAGGAACAGCCATGGCTATCGCGACCTTCGGCATCAGCAACAACGGCCTCAACCTGGTCGTCAACCTGCTCATCCTGATGCTGGTTGTCGTCTGGCTGGCGTTGATCGTCTACACCTACCTCGACGCCAAGCGGCGGGTCAAAGATCCGTTCATGATCGGCTGCGCGACCCTGGCCTCGTTCATTCCCTATCTCGGCACGGTCGTTTACGCGATCGTACGGCCGCCGGAGTTCCTCGAGGACGCGCACGAACGCGAGCTCGAGATCAAAGCCGCCGAGCTGCGGGTGCGCCAGCTGACAGAGCACGCCTGCCCCAAATGCGGCTTCCCGGCCGAGCACGACTACATGCGCTGCCCCGAGTGCCAGACGCGGCTCAAGCAGCCCTGTCCGAGCTGCGGCAAGCCGGTCGACCCGAGCTGGGCGCTCTGCCCCTACTGCGAGACCGCGCTGGCGCAGCGCGAGCGCCCGCGGCGCAAAGCGCGCCCGGAGGGGCGCAAAGCCCAGCGCGAAGAGCGCCCGAAAGGGGAGCGGAGCCGCAGCGAGGCGCCGCCCTCGAAAGAGCCTTCGAAAGCCAAACGACAGCAAAGGAGCCCCAGCCGTGAGCCGGACCCTGATCCTCGTAAAGCCTGACGCCTTCGAGCGCGCCCTCAGCGGCGAGGTGATCGTGAGGTTCGAGCGCAAGGGGCTGCGGATTGCCGCCCTGAAGACGATGGTGGCGAGCGAGGCGATCGCCCACGAGCACTACGCCGAGCACGCCGAGAAGCCGTTCTTCGGCGAGCTGGTCGAGTTCATCACCGGCGGCACGCTGGTCGCGATGGTGCTCGAGGGGACCGAGGCGGTTGTCGCGGCGCGGCAGCTGATCGGCGCGACGAACCCGGTCGAGGCGGCCCCCGGCTCGATCCGCGGCGACTTCGCGCTCGAGGTCACCTTCAACATGGTCCACGGCTCGGACTCCGACGAGTCGGCCGAGCGCGAGATCGGGATCTGGTTCCCCGAGCTGTCCTGAGGGTCACGCTTGCATCCGGATCGCCGCAGAGAGCTGAGATTCTGCGGAAGCTCGGCGTCGAGTTCGAGGTCGTGGTGCCCG
>DATFMX010000059.1:0-5711 GCA_035266685.1 Solirubrobacterales bacterium | reverse complement strand
CGTTTGCTGCCAATGCGGCTGCCATCGTCCTTCCCAAAGACGACCCGACCTGCATCGAGCCCCAAATAGGGGTCCGATGCAGGTCGGACGGGTTTGACGCTGCCGCGCCGGGACCGGCGGAGCTGCCGCTGGCGGTGCCGGGGCGCCACAACGTGTTGAACGCGCGCGCCGCACTTGCCGCGGCCGGGCTCGCGGGTTTCGATCTCGGCGGTTTCGCCGCGGCCCTCGGTGACTTCCCCGGGGTTCACCGCCGGCTCGAGCTGAAGGGGGAGCGCGACGGGGCGCGCATATATGACGACTACGCCCACCACCCGACCGAGCTGCGGGCGGCGCTCGAGGCCCTGCGCGAGATGCAGCCGGCGCGGCTCGTCGTCGCCTTCCAGCCGCATCTCTACTCGCGCACCAAGGCGCTGGCCGAGCAGTTCGGCGCGGCACTGGCGCTGGCCGACGAAGCGATCGTCCTCGACGTCTATCCGGCGCGCGAGCAGCCGGTCGGCGAGCTGGCCGGGGTCAGCGGTCTCGATGTGGCGCGCGCCGCCGCCGACCGGACGGGGGGCCGGGCGACGATCTGGGCGCCGGCGCTGGAGCAGGCGCAGGCGGCGCTGGGCGCTCGACTCGGCCCCGGGGTGGTCGCCGCGACGATCGGCGCCGGCGACGTCTTTCGGGTCGGCGAGGCGCTGCTCGCGGAGGGGGGAGGCCGATGACCGCTCCGCCGAGTGGCGTCGAGCGCGACTTCCCGCTCGCCCGTCTGACCACCGTCCGCACCGGCGGCGCTGCCGACTGGTTCGCGCGGCCGGTCGGCGCCGAGCAGCTGGTCGAGCTGTTGGCCTGGGCCGCCGGGGAGGGCCTGGAGATCGGCGCGGTCGGCTCCGGCTCGAACCTGCTGGTCGCCGACCAGGGCTTCCGCGGCCTGGCGCTGAAGCTCGACGGCGAGCTGGCGACGGTCGAGCGCGAGGGCGAGCGGCTGCTCTGCGGCGGTGGCGCCCGGCTTCCCTCGGCCGCGGCAAAGGCCGCCGGCTGGGGCCTCGCCGGGCTCGAGTTCGGCGTCAACATCCCCGGCACCGTCGGTGGCGCGGTGCGGATGAACGCCAACGCCTACGGAGGTCGGCTCGCCGAGGTGCTCGAGTGGGTCGAGGTATGCACCGCCGGGGGGACGGACCGCCGGACCGCCGAGCAGCTCGGCTTCGCCTACCGGCGCTCCAACCTCCAACCGGGCGAAGTCGTCGCCCGGGCCTGCTTCGGCCTCGCGCCGGCGGAGCCCGGCGAGGTCAAGGCGACGATGTCGGGGATGCGCGAGCGGCGCCACGAGGCGCAGCCGTCGGGGATCAAGACCTTCGGCTCGACCTTCAAGAACCCGGAGGACGAGCGGGCCGAAGGGCGCACCGCGGGGCAGCTGCTCGAGGCCGCCGGGTGCCGCGGTCTCCAGGTGGGCGGCGCGCGCTTCTCGCCCAAGCACGCGAACTTCGTCGAGAACGCCGGCGAGGCGACGACCGCCGACATGCTCGGGCTGATGGCCGCCGGTCGCCGCCGCGTGCATGAGCGCTTCGGCGTCGTGCTCGAGCCCGAGGTGCAGACGCTGGGGAAAGTGCGCTGGCCGGAGGACTGGGAGCTGTGAGGCGGCGGTTGCTCGCCGGACTCGGCGCGGTCGCCTTGGTAGTCGCGGGCTACTGGTTCCTGGTTCGCGATACGACGATCGAGCCGACGGTGCGCGCGCCGCGCGCCGCCGCGACGATCGGTTCGGGCTCCGAAGCGATCGCGGTCGGGCCGCGGGGCGGGCTGCTCGCCTGGCTGCCGCTTGCCGAAGATCTCCAGCTGCCCACGCTGCCGCTCTCCGAACCGCCGAAGAGCGGCCATCTCGCCGGCCCGGCCCTCCAGCAGGCAAGGGTGCTCGGCGCTGCCCCGCCGGCCCTGCGGCCCTACCTGGAGAGCAGCTCCTACGGCGAAAGCGGAATCGATGTGAAGCTGCGCTCGGGGGTGGAACTGCGCTTCGGCGACGCCTCGCAGGCCACGGCGAAGTGGAAGGCGGCGGTGGCCGTGCTTGCCGACCCGGGGGTGACGACGCTCGATTATGTGAACCTGAGCGCGCCCGGCAGACCCGACGTAGGCGGCTCTGGGCATACGCTTCCACCCGTCGAATGAACCCTCGACCAAAGGGTTAGAGTCGGCGAAGTCTCAAGCAAGCATCGAGAGTTCGGGCTTGCAGGATGTCTCCCGGCCGTTTGACAGAGGGCCGAAAATACCCTACGTTGAGCGCAATTTCCGCGGTAACCAGCGGAGGGTGGGACCCTCAAGCATCGCTGAAGCCTCGGACGGAAAAAGGGCTCAACTCAAGATGGAATCCACTTATCTGGCTGTGATCAAGGTCGTCGGCGCCGGCGGCGGGGGCACCAATGCGGTCAGCCGCATGGTCGACGCGGGCATCCGCGGCGTCGAGTTCGTCGCGGTCAACACCGACGCGCAGGCGCTGCAGGCATGCGACGCCGACATCAAGCTCTCGATCGGACAGGAGCTGACCCGCGGCCTCGGAGCCGGCGGCAACCCCGAGGTCGGGGCGGGCGCGGCGGCGGAGAGCCGCGACGAGATCAAGGAGGCGCTGAAGGGCGCCGACATGGTCTTCGTCACCGCGGGCGAGGGCGGCGGCACTGGCACCGGCTCGGCGCCGATCATCGCCGAGATCGCCAAGGAGGAGATCGGCGCGCTGACCGTCGGCGCGGTGACCAAGCCGTTCGAGTTCGAGGGCAAACGACGCATGCAGCAGGCGCTCGAGGGGATCGAGAAGCTGCGCAACAACGTCGACACCCTGATCATCGTCCCGAACGAGAAACTGCTGCAGGCGGTCGAGCGGCGCACCAGCGTGCTCGAGGCCTTCCGCCAGGCCGACGACATCCTGCGCCAGGGTGTGCAGGGGATCACCGACCTGATCACGATCCCCGGCCTGATCAACCTCGACTTCGCCGATGTGCGCACGATCATGCGCGACGCCGGCTCGGCGCTGATGGGCGTCGGCGCCGCCTCCGGCGAGTCGCGGGCGGTCGACGCCGCCAAGGCGGCGGTCACCTCGCCGCTGATCGAGGAGTCGATCAAGGGCGCCACCGGGATGCTGCTCAACATCACCGGCCCCGAGGACCTCGGCCTGTTCGAGGTCAACGAGGCGGCGCAACTCGTCCAGGCGGAAGCCGACGACAACGCCAACATCATCTTCGGCTCGGTCGTCGACCAGTCGATGCGCGACGAGGTCCGCGTCACCGTGATCGCCACCGGCTTCGAGGGCTTCGAGCTGCTGGCGCGCTCGCCGCAGCGCGTGCGCCGCCGCTACGAGAGCCGCGGCCCGCGGATCTCCGCCGAGGACACGGATATCCGCAAATTGCGGGTCAGTGACGATGACATCGATGTGCCGGGGTTCTTGAAGGAATGAGGTAGGGGAGGGTCCGGCGCCCCTCCCCCGGAAGCCGTCGCGCAGCTGATTCGGCTACAAGGGTGCGCAGCGTGGTTTCATGAGCTTCCGTGGGAGGGGCACCTGGCCCTCCTTCCAATAGCCTGCTCGCCGTGAGGACCCCTCTCTACGAGAAGCATGTCGAGGCCGGCGCGAAGATCATCGATTTCGCGGGGTGGGAAATGCCCGTGACGTACGAGGGGGTGCGGGAGGAGCACATGGCGGTGCGCACGCATGCCGGGATGTTCGACGTCTCGCACATGGGCGAGGTCGAGGTCGAGGGGCCCGGCGCGCTCGCCTTTCTGCAGCGGGTGCTCTCCAACGACGTCGCCGCGATCGCCCTCGGCGGCGCCCAGTACTCGTGCCTCTGCGCCGAGGACGGGGGCGTGCTCGACGACCTCTTCGCCTACCGGCTCGGCGGCGACCGCTACCTGATCGTCACCAACTCGGCCAACCACGCCGCCGACCTCGCCTGGCTGGGGCGCTGGAGCCGCGGCTTCGACGTCGCCGTGCGCGACGTCGCCGACCGCTACGCGATGTTGGCCGTGCAGGGACCGCATGCGCGTGCCATCGCCGGCCGCGTGCTGGGGATCGATCCGCCGCCGCGGATGCGGGTCGCCGCCGAGCGGGTCGGCCGCCGCCCGGCGCTCGTCTGCGGCACCGGCTACACCGGCGAGGAAGGGGTCGAGCTGCTGATCGACCCCGAGGTCGCGCCGGCGATCTGGGCCGAGCTGCTCGACGCCGGCGTCGTCCCCTGCGGGCTCGGCGCCCGCGACACGCTGCGGCTCGAGGCCTGCTTCCACCTGCACGGCAACGACCTGTCGCCGCAGCGCAACCCGATCGAGGCCGGGCTCGGCTGGTGCTGCAAGGAGGCGACGGGGTTCGTCGGCGCCGAGGCGGTCGCCCGCGCCCGCGCCGAGGGCACGGCCGAGCGGCTCGCCCCATTCAAGATCGAGGGTGCCGGGATCCCGCGCCAGGGCAACCCGGTGATGCTCGGCGACGAGGAGGTGGGCACGGTGAGCAGCGGCAGCTTCTCGCCTTCGCTGGAGATCGGCATCGGCATGGCCTACGTGCGCAGCGAGCTCGCCGAGCCCGCCAGCGAGGTCGAGATCGACGTGAGGGGCAAGCGCCGCGCCGCCCGTATAGCGTCCAAGCCCCTGTACGCGAGTCCCTCCCGGAAGGAGAGATAGGCGTGGCTGACGCGAGCTACCCCGAGGAACTGCTGTACCACCCCGATCACGACTGGGCCCAGGTCGACGGCGAGCAGGCGACCTTCGGCATCACCTGGTACGCCCAGGACAGCCTCGGCGAGGTCGTCTTCTACGACCCGCCGGAGGTCGGCGCGAAGGTCAGCAAGGACTCGCCCTACGCCGAGGTCGAGTCGGTGAAGGCGGTCTCCGACGTGATCGCGCCGCTCTCCGGCGAGATCGTCGAGGTCAACGAGGCGCTGGCGGACGCGCCGGAGCGGATCAACGAGGACCCCTACGCGGGCGGCTGGCTGATCAAAGTCCGGCTCAGCGAGCCGGGCGAGCTCGAGTCGCTGCTCGGCGCTGCCGATTACGTAGCCTTGCTCGGGTGAGCCGCTACACCTCCGCAACCTCCGCGGACCGGGCTGAGATGCTCGCCGCGATCGGGGTCGACTCGGTCGACGAGCTGTTCGCCCAGGTCCCCGAGCCGCTGCGCCTCGACCGGCCGCTCCGCCTGTCCGAGGGGATGAGCGAGGCCGAGGTCTACGAGCGGCTGACAGAGCTGGCCGCCCGCAACGCCGACTGCGAAGAGCAGGTCTGCTTCCTCGGCGCGGGGATGTACGACCACTACGTGCCGGCGATCGTCGACGCGATCACCCAGCGCAGCGAGTTCCTCACCCCGTACACGCCCTATCAGCCGGAGATCTCGCAGGGCGGCCTGCAGGCGATGTTTGAGTTCCAGACCTCGATGTCGGAGCTGACGGCGCTGCCGGTGGCGACTGCGGGGCTCTACGAGGGGCCGTCCTCGGTCGCCTCCGCCGCCTACCTGGCGATCGGCGCGACCAAGGGGCGGCGCCGCTTCGTCGTCTCGCGCGGCGTCCACCCGCACAGCCGCGAGACGCTCGCCACCTACGCGGTCGGCTTCGGCGCCGAGATCGAGGAGGTCGGGCTCGACGACGGGCTGACCGACGCCGCGGCGCTGGCCGGGGCGGTCGACGACGAGACCGCCGCGCTGATCCTGCAGAGCCCCAACTTCCTCGGCTCGATCGAGGACGTCGAGGCGCTCGGCGCCGCCGCCAAGCAGCACGGCG